>JAPLCG010000117.1 GCA_026392385.1 Solirubrobacterales bacterium | reverse complement strand
TTCAGCCCCGGGTCAATGATGATCACCCATGTTCCTGGCTTGGACAGTGACGCCGCCCTGACTGCGAGTGGGCTTGTGCGGGCCAACAACATCGCGCGCTACGCAGATACCAACCAAGCCGCCGTTGTTATCGATGCAACTACCGGCCAACGCTGGCCTATCTGGACCGAATTAGATCACTCCACGATGCTTGAGCATGGCTACTCAGCCAACTCATCAACACTGACGATTCGGCCGGCAAAAAACTTCACTGACGGCCACCGTTACATCGTCGGCCTGCGCAATCTCAAAAAGGCCGATGGCTCTGCCATCGCTCCGAGCGACGGCTTTAGGCTTTATCGCGACCGCCTCGTCACATCAAGCCCAGTCGTCGAATCACGCCGATCGAAGATGGAATCGATCTTCGCGAGCCTCAAAGCTGCCGGCTTGACTCGCTCAAGTCTGAACCTTGCTTGGGACTTCACCGTCGCAAGCACAAAGAGCCTCACAACGCCTTCGCAAAGCTTGGCGACACGACGATGGGCGACGCTGTGATCCAGGGCAGCTCGCCCGTCTGGCACATCAAGAGTGTTACCGATACGCCAAACGACGCTGACACGATTCGTCAGATTGACGGCACCGTTGATGTTCCCTGCTACCTAACGACCAACTACTGCACGACAGGCGGAACCTTCAATTTCGGAAGCGACGGCCTGCCCGCCCAACGCGGAAACAACATTCAGCATGCGCGCTTCCGCTGCAACATTCCGCAGAGCGCCGTTGATGGCGGAGGTTCGATGTACATGACGACCTATGGGCACGGCCTGTTTGGCTCAATGAACGAAGTCAGCGCAAGAAATGTCCGCCAGTTCGGAAACGAGAACCGAATGCTCGTCTGCGGAAGTGACTGGAGTGGCATGGCCAGCGAGGACGAAACTACGGCGGTCAGCGTGCTTGGCAACCTGACCGGCTTCCCGAAGCTTGCTGACAGGCTTCAGCAGGGCTACCTCAACTTCATGTACCTCGGCCGGGTAATGGCCCACCCAAGTGGTCTGACGACAGATCCGGCCTTCCAGGTCTCCGCTGACGGACACAGCGCCGCTTACAACTCGGGAACAGTCTCCTACTACGGCAACAGCCAGGGCGGAATTGCCGGCGGTGGCCTTACGGCACTCTCTCCCGATGTGACTCGCTCCGTTCTGTATGTGGGAGCAATGAACTACTCACTGCTGCTGCCTCGCTCCGTTGACTTTGATGAGTTCAAGCCGTACCTCTATCCGAACTACACAAAGCTGAAGGAGCGGCCGCTGCTATTTGCCTTGCTTCAGATCATGTGGGACAGAGGAGAGCCCGATGGGTACGCAAACCACATCACCTCCAACCCACTGCCAAACACGCCTATCAAGCATGTGACGATGGAGATGAGTTACGGCGATCATCAGGTTGCAAACATCGCCACCGAAGTTGAAGCACGGACGCTAAACCTCAAGGTACGCAAACCCTTCCTTGATGTAGGTCGAGATACAACAGGGGTAATCAGCGGTTGGGGGCTAACTGACCTTGGAGCAATGCCACTCGATGACAACGCATTGATCGTGTGGGACATCGGCCCATACAGATCTCCGGATGCGCCCAACTGCAAGGACAACTCTGCGGACACATACTGCGGGACTCCGTCGCCGCCGCTTGACAATGTTCCGAACCGAATTGGTACCGACCCCCACGACCTCAACATTGAATCAATGGCAGCTCTGAGGCACCAGATAGCCGAGTACATCAAGCCAGGTGGTCATCTAATTGATGTCTGCTCCGCCGGTCCTTGCTACGGGGCTGGCTGGGTGGGAGCACCTAAATAGTTCTGGTAATCGGTGATCGGATTACACCGATTACTTTCGAAACACGAGCTGAGTCAGAAGTGGAGCCAGTCGGGATCGAACCGACGACCTCCGCCTTGCAAAGGCGGCGCTCTCCCAGCTGAGCTATGGCCCCAGGGTTGGAGGCAATCAAACGATTACCTCGCGATGCAAGCGTACCGACCTTGCGCAGAAACTAACTTGTGCTGCAGGCGTCGTTGTAGAGGCTGGCCGGAATTGGCGATGGCTTGGCGCAGACCTTGGCGCGGTCGGGACTGATCCAGAACTGTCCTTCAGCCTCCAGAACGAGTACCTCGTCGAAGCTCTCGGCATCATTCGTTGAGGCCTGAACTACGGCCCAACCGTCAGCGCACTTAACGGAATTGACCTTCGCACCGGTCGCCTCAACAACCTTGCTGATCTGATCCTTCGTGCAGGCGGCTGGTGGACCACCGACCTTCGCGCTTGAAGATGTAGTTGAAGCAGTTGTACTAGCAGCGGTTGAGCTTGATCCACTACCGGACGATGTTGAGTCAGTTGATCCGCAGCCAGCTAGCACGACGGTCGCGCTCGCTATTGCGACTACTGCTGTGATCGACTTCGAGATAATCACGGGGCTCCTAGCGCTCTGGGTTCCCCGCAAGCCTTACAGCTAAATCGGCAGCTAGCCAACCGTCACTTAACAAAAGGGCTGCCGACCTGACGAATTGGCGCTACAACTGGAGCATGAGCGAAACCGGTAAACCACTTGACGAAGACCCACTCGTCGCAGAGCAGGAGCGACTTGCAGCCGCTGAAGCGGCCGCGATTGGCGGCGTTGCTGGTGATGAGAACCTAAGCCCGGCGCGACGACCGGTAATTGAAGCCGGTGGAGGACAGGCTGAAGGCTTTGAGCTTGCTGAGCAAGATTTGATTCGCCACGCGAGCCACAGCGACGACAACTCGGATTCGATCGTCCTGCGCGATGCGGGAGCACCGGAGCGTGAAAGCGATCTTCAGACCGGTGAATTTGGTGAAGCAGACGGTTACCGCGCGGATCGCAACCCGGGTAGCAGCGGCTAGCTACCCGCAGCAGGACCGATTGCCTTTAGAGCAGCGAGCTACTTGGCAGAGTCGTCGTCAAAATCAAAGTCGCGCGGCCCCGACTGCTCAAACCAGAGCTTGTCGTGGTCGGGAGTTTCAGCGAGGAAGTCCGGCGTTCCTTCAAGGACATCCTCCGAGCCTTCTGACTCAACTGTCTCCTCAGACTCGTTGTCTGGAAGATCCTCCTCCGCGCCATCTTCATCAGCTTCAAGCGAAGCCTCGCGGCCACGCAATGATGGGTCTTCCCAATCCTGCTCCTCAAGCGCCACCTCTGCCTCAGCATCAGCCTCATCCTCAGCTTCGGCTTCCAGTTCCTCTTCGACTTCATCCTCGGCGATCGTCTCGAAGTGACGGGTCGGCTGGTCAACTGAACCTGTCTCAACGGCTTCGACTGAATCGAAATCAAGCGGCTCCTCGCCATCAAATGGCAGCTCGTCACCAACCTCATCCTCAAAAGGTTCAATCTCAACTGCGGGCACAGCCTCGGTGCCGGCGATCAAGCCTTGGTCATCCTCGTGAGCTTCCGGCTGCTCAACCTCACGAACAACAGGGCTAAGTGCGTCAGCTTCAAGGCGTGCGATCTGCGCAGGGTCAGCCCCACGGCGCCGCATCAGCTCAAGGTGTTCACGAATTGCGTCTTCAAGTGGACCCATCGAACTGAATCGTACCGGCGACGCTAGACTCCCGTTTCGTGCGGGCGTTGAATCACGCGCCGAAAAGCAGTTCGCGGGGCTATAGCTCAGCTGGGAGAGCGCCTGGATCGCACCCAGGAGGTCGGCGGTTCGAGCCCGCCTAGCTCCACTTCATCGCCCGATTGCTCGGGAACTAGGATAGTTACTAATTGACTTCTTTAGGCCCACTCCTGTAGCGTCGGCTCGTGCGCTCAGCCGGCCCA
>JAPLCG010000020.1 GCA_026392385.1 Solirubrobacterales bacterium | reverse complement strand
GCTGATCTGCTGCATGCGCAAGAGCTGGCCCGATCACAGCAAATGACTGTTCGACTGCCTTTGGACTGCCGGGCAGGTTGACGATCAGTGTTCGCTCGGCAATCCCGGACCTTCCGCGCGTCAGGATCCCGGTCGGGATCTGTCGGGCAGCCTCTGCACGGATTGCTTCGGCAAAGCCTGGGGCGTCTCGCTCAATCACGGAGGCTGTTGCCTCTGGAGTTACATCATCGTCGGTAAGGCCTGTGCCACCTGTTGTAAGGACTAGGTCGATTCCGGCGGCCACCTTTTCACGCAGCAATTCGCTTAGTGCCGCAGCATCGTCAGCGACGACCTCAACAGTTGGATTTTTGGCGCCGATCTCAGTCAGCAGCTTCGCGAGCAGAGGACCCGATAGGTCTTCTGAAGAGCCAGCAGCTGCGGAGCTTGAGACCGTGATGACTGCGGCCAGCACAGCTTCAGCCGTCCCGCCGCCAGCTACCCGACTTCCCACCGGTCTTTTCAAGCAGCTCAATCCGTTCGACGCTGACGCCTCGTTCGGCGGACTTAACCATGTCGTAGACGGTTAGCGCTGCTACTGAGGCTGCTGTCATTGCCTCCATTTCTACGCCGGTGCGGGCAACCGTTCGCGCTGTTGCGGTCAGCGTGACCGTTCCGTGGGTGATGTCAACTTCAGCTTCAACATCAACATGGTCAAGGCCAAGTGGGTGGCACATTGGGATCAGTTCGGCAGTTCGCTTGGCGGCCATGATGCCTGCGAGGCGAGCGGTCTGCAGCACTTCACCCTTTGCTCCACCGTTGGCAACAAGTTCAGCAGTAGCCGCGCTCATCGAGAGAGTCGCTCGAGCTATTGCCGAGCGATCGGTTGTGTCCTTCATCGCGACATCAACCATCCGTGCTTGACCGTCGTCGCCGATGTGGCTGAGGTCATTCACGGGGAGCCCGTCGTCGTGCTCAGGCGGTTGCGGGCGCGTGAGTTGCCTTTGCCTGCTCGATCAGATCGAGTACGGCTTGGCGATCGCCATTGCGGAGAAGGTCAACGGGGTCAGGTTCGCCGTTGACGATCTCTTCGAAGAAGGCCTTGCGGTCCTGATAGGTCGGAAGATTGCCCTTCGCCCAGCCGCGTGCTTCATTGAGCATCAGCGCAAGCTCGGCGTACTGCTCTCCGAACAGGTCGCCGATTTCACGCTTCATCCGCTTCGCGAGCGCCGGCGAGGCGCCAGCTGTTGAAATTGCGATCGCCAGTGGTCCAGTGCGGACAATTGCCGGAAGGATGAAGTTGCAGAGCGGCGGCACATCAACAACATTTGAGAGCATCGCGCGCTTTTCACCATCGTTGTAGATCCCGATGTTGACTTCGCTGTCGTTTGTTGCGGCTATCACGAGGAAGCGGCCTTCAAGGTCAGCCGTTTCATAGGGGCGCAGCAGTAGCTCAATCGACCCCTCGGCAGCCAGCGATTCAATCTGAGCATTGGTTGTTTCAGATGCGATGACAACTACATCTGCGTCGCAGGCGAGGAGCCCCTCGATTTTCTCAAGGGCAACATCGCCTGCACCGACAACGAGACAGGAACGACCGCGCAGCTTCAGGCAGGCGATGTAGAAGGGCGTGTCCATCATGTCCTTCACGCAGGTCTGGTCGCAGATTCCCTTGCGGAACTGGCAGACACATTCTTTTCCTTTGTAAGCCTGAGCGGGCATTGGTTCGTATAAAGATACGGACACCGTGACGATGACGCGCAATGACAGCTGCCACTTCAACGATGAGAGCATGCTGCGGCGCGTTCATCGGGAGCAGGTTGTGGTTCTCGCTGGAGGCCGGGCGCTCCTGATGATGGCCGCGCACCCGGTTGTCTTTGAGGGGTTTTTCGCTGCGACCAAGGCCAAGGACGACCCCTTCAAGCGCCTTGAGCGAACGGGAGTCGTCCTGACGACGATCTCGTATGGTGATCGAAGCGACGCTGACGCGGCAACTGCATTTGTGCGAAAGATGCATCGCAGCGTCAGCGGCGTACTTCCAGATCAGGCAGGCCGTTTTGCGGCCGGTACTCCGTATTCGGCAGCTGACCCGCAGCTACTGCTCTGGGTTTGGGCAAGCCTGATCGATTCCTGCCTACTTGTTTATGAGCGTTATGTGCGGCCGCTTTCAGCCGAGGATCGCCAGCTCTATTGGGAGGATCAGCGCCGCGTCGGCAAAATGTTTGGGATCCCGTTGCGGGCAATGCCAAAGCGTGTTGAAGGCCTCCGCGAGTATGTCGACTCCGTTGTTGCCAGCGGCGATCTGTTTGTAACTGCGGGCGCGATGAATACCGCCCGCGATGTGATTCTCTCACCGCCGCTGCCGACGCTTCTCCAGCCTGCGGTTGAGGTGGCAAACCAGATTTCGATTGGACTGCTGCCGGAAGAGGTGCGCAGGCTCTACGGCTTCAGCTGGGATCCGATTCGCGGACTTCTCCTGCGTGCCGGGCAGGAGTACATCCGCAGGGCGGTTGTGCCGTTCGCGCCCGCACAGGTGAGGTTCACTCCTCAGTGGCGGGATCGGCCCTCGGCGGAATAGGCCTGGCTGTCAGCGGTGGTTCCGCTGCTTTGCAGCCCGCAGCAGTCCACGGGCGGATACTCCGGCGGCAATCAAAGCGATGCCAGCTACCACCGATTCAATCGGCAGCGAAAGAGCCAAAGCAGCGCAGCCGACGATGCCAAAAGGAGCCAAGAAGCTTGGTCGCCGCTCAGCCGGCGAGAGGCGTAGTGCTGAAAGGTGGGCGATCGCGTAGTAGGTCAGCACACAGACAGAGCTGGTCGCAATTGCAGTGATCGTTGGAATAAACAGCACAAGCACGGCTGTCAGGACCCCGACGGCGGTCTGGGCGATATGCGGAACTCGTGTCCGTTGGTGCACTGCAGCTAGAACTCGTGGCAGCTCGGAATCGTCGGCCATCGCAAAGGATGTTCGTGCGACCCCCGCCAGCAGCGAAAGCAATACGCCGAGCGTTGCGATTGCGGCTCCGAACCTGACAACCGTTGCAAGGCCGCTGCCTGAAGCTGCCCGAGCCGCATCAGCGAGCGGGGCTGATGATTCAGCTAGCCCCTCGGGCCCAAGGACCGCCAGCGCGCCAGAGGTGACACCGGCATAAAGCAGAAAGGCGATCGCGAGTGAAATCGAGACGGCTCGAGGGATTGTCCGCGCCGGGTCTCGGACCTCTTCGCCGAGCGTCGCGATTCGCGCATAACCAGCAAAGGCAAAGAACATGATTCCGGCCGCGCCCAGCAGTCCATGTAGGCCGCCGCTTCCTGTTAATGGCTCAAGGTTGCTGCTGTTAGCTTCGCTTGAGCCAAGTGTTGCTGCGGCTACCGAAACAAGAACGATGACAACGATTCCCGCTCCAACCTTTGCCGCTGTTGCGGTGCGTTTTACTCCGGCAAGGTTGATTGCTGTAAGGGCAAGAACCGAAGCAATTGCGCCCGCTCGTGGCTCCGCCGGGGTCGCATAGGCGCCAAAGACCAGAGCCATAGCAACGAGACTTGAAATCTTGCCGGCAACAAACGCCCAGCCAGCAGTGAAGCCGACTGTTGGCCCGATTCGCGCCCTACCAAATGCGTAGACGCCACCGGCATTTGGATGGACTGCAGCTAGGCGGGCGGTTGAGGTCGCATTGGCGTAGGCGACCAACCCTGCGATTAGCAGCGCCAGTAGTACGCCAGAGCCAGCAAGTTGCGCGGCCGGACCCGGCGCGGCAAATGCTCCTGCCCCGAGCATCGCTCCGAGCCCAATGCCAACCGCGTCGCCGATGCCGAGTTGGCGGGCAAGTCGGGTCGTTGGCTGTCCGTTGCTCATCGGTTGACCGTTAGGATGACGAACAACGATGTCGCTCGATAATCAAGCAGTAACCCTGCTCCAAGAGTTGATCCGTTTCAATACGGTCAATCTGCCTGGCAATGAGGGGCCTGCTCAGGCGCATATCGCCGCAATTCTTGAGGGCGCCGGTTTTGTTGTTGAGCAGCATGGCGCTGAGGTGGATCGGCCAAATCTTGTCGCGACGCTCGGTGACCCAACATCCGGGCCGGTACTTGGGTTGCTTTCACACGTCGATACGGTGCTCGCGGATCCAGCTGATTGGACTCATGATCCTTGGTCGGGAGACCTCCACGATGGTTTTGTTTGGGGGCGCGGCGCAATTGACATGAAGAGCCAGACTGCGGCTGAGGTCGCTGCTGCAGCTGAGCTTGCCAGCGGCGGCTGGCGCCCGGAGCGTGGCGCCTTAAAGGTGATCGTCGTGGCCGACGAGGAACGGGGTGGCAACCTAGGAGCCCGCTGGTTGGTCCGAGAGCAGCACGAGCTTGCCCGCTGCGACTTCCTGCTCAATGAGGGTGGCGGTGAGGTAATTCCCTATGGAGGGGAGCGGCTCTACGGAGTCTGCTGTGGAGAGAAGGGTGTCTTTCGCTTCTCGGTGACGACTCGGGGGACGGCGGGCCACGCGTCAATGCCAACACTCAGCGATAACGCCTTGCTCAAAGCGGGGCCGCTGCTCGAACGGTTCGCCGAATCGCAGCCAGACCCACAGTTGATTCCCGAGGCGAAAGCGCTGCTTGAGGCGCTGGGAGCCGATCCATCTGATCCACGTGCCGCTCTCGAATCGGTTGTTGCGACCGACCCACGAATGGCGGCGATCGTTTCGCCCCTGCTCGGAGTGACGATGGCGCCGACCCGGATTCGTGCCTCTGAGCAGATCAATGTGATCCCCGCCCGAGCGGTGATCGAAGTCGATTGCCGTGTACCGCCCGGGCTCGGCGAGCAGGAGGCGCTTGCCGCTGCCAACCAGGTGCTCGGCGCAGGCGAGCATGAGATCGAGTTCCTCGAAAAGGTTCCCGGCAATAGCTCTGCGCCGGAAGGTGAGCTTTGGGATGCAATCGGGGAATGGTTGCCAAGTGAGGACCCAGCAGGCAAGGCGATTCCCGTGATGCTGCCCGGCTATACCGATTCGGTTGCATTCCGGGAGGCCTATCCGGAGATCACCGCTTATGGGTTCTTCCCGCAGACCAACATGGACATCTACGAAACCTCGCCGCTAGTGCACGGAGCTGATGAGCGAATTGACGCTCGCGATGTTGGCGTTGCAGCCCGCTGTTACTCCGCCGTAGCGCGCAGGCTGCTTGGCTGACGGCGCGCGGGTATTCTCGATCAGATGTTTGGAGCAATTGATCACATCGGAGTCGCCGTCGACGATCTCGACGCAGCGATCGCCCTCTACGAGGGGACCTACCAAATGGAGCTAGTCCACCGCGAGGTGGTCGAGGAACAGGGCGTCGAAGCCGTCCTGCTCGATGTCGGTGAAAGCCATGTTGAGCTGCTTGCTCCACTTGGTGCCGACACGCCGGTCGGCAAGTTCCTTGAGCGCAAGGGACCTGGTCTTCACCATGTTGCGTATCGCGTTGATGATGTCGCTAGTGAACTGGTCCGCCTAAAGGCGGAAGGTTTCCGACTGATTGACGAAACTCCACGGATCGGAATTCGTGGTTCGTCAGTTGGGTTCTTACACCCGGCCTCAACCGGTTTCGTGCTTACCGAACTTGTAACCCCAGCGGAAGGTCATTGAAATGGCGCACAAAAGAATTTCAATTGGTTTTGAGGGCGGTCAGGTTCTGTCCGTCAAGGTTGATGCGGATGCTGAGAAGGCACTTCGTAAGTCGCTTGGCAGTGAGGGATGGCATGAGCTGCCGGTCGAAGACGGCGAGATTCGCCTCGACCTCGCGCGCGTCGTCTACCTCCAGACTGACAGCGATGCCTCGCGCGTCGGCTTCGGCTCCTGAGAAGCAGTTCGGCTAAGCGATGCCCATGAAGGTCGGAATAGTCGGCCTGCCAAACGCGGGCAAGTCCTCGCTGTTCACTGCGCTTACGCATGTCGCCGCAGAGGCTGCGAATTACCCGTTCACAACGATCGAACCGAATGTCGCGATCGTTCCCGTCCCTGACCCACGGTTGGAGTTGGTTGCCGAGTGCGTTGGGGCAAGCAATGTTGTTCACGACACGCTCGAGGTCCACGACATCGCAGGGCTCGTTGAAGGAGCGCATAAGGGTGAGGGCTTGGGTAACCGGTTTCTCGCCAACATCCGCGAGACCGATGCGATCATTCATGTTGTCAGAGCGCATGACGATCCCGGCGTGGTTCACCCCGTCGGTGACGTTGATCCAATTGCCGATCTGACGACGATCGAAACCGAACTGCTGCTTGCTGACCTTGAACAGGCGGAACGCAGGCTTGATCGCGTCGCCCGTCAGGCAAAGTCAGGTGACGCTGAGGCGGTTGCCGACCAGGCATGGCTTGAAAAGATTGTTGAGGCTCTGTCCGATGGCAGGCCAGCCAGCAGCGTGCCGCCATCGAAGGACGCGCCGAATGCGATACGCGATCTCTCTCCGCTGACGGCAAAGCCGGTACTGATTGTTGTCAACATTGGTGAAGGCGAGGAGGGTGTGCCAGCTGATGTTGCCGCTCATGCGGCTGAGCAGGGAGCGGTAGCGATCGCCGTCTGTATTCGCCTTGAGGCTGAGTTGGGCGCGCTTGATGAGCAGGAAGCCGCTGAGATGCGGGAGGAGCTTGAAGCCGGCGAGTCCGGGCTTGGTCGCGTCCTGCGCGGAGCCTTTGACCTCCTTGACCTACTCGCGTTCTTCACCGCAGGCGAGGACAAGCCCGCTCAGTCATGGCATCTGCCGCGCGGGAGAAGCGCATGGGAGGCCGCAGGGCAAATTCACAGCGACATTCAGGATGGGTTTGTTCGAGCTGAAGTAATTGGCTGTGACCAGCTGCTCGCCTCTGGTGGTTATGCGGGCGCGCGCGATAAGGGGCAGTTGAGGATCGAGGGTCGCGACTATGTGATGCAGGACGGCGATGTGATCAGCATTCGCTTCACTCCCTGAACTGGCTAAGAAGCCATCTCAAGCTGTTTCGCGCAGCCGGGCTGCAAGACGGGCCATTCCAAGCAGCTCAGCACTCTTAGCTCCACGAGCAAAGTTTGTCTGGCGGTCGGCAACTGCCCGGACGCGCGGTAGCTGAACTGTCCCAATCGACTTGAACATCTGCAGGAGCTCAGCGTTCTCGCTGAGGGCTGCTGCGGTGCGTGGCTTCTCACCGGCGGCGTTGGCGATGACCTGCTCAAGAGTCGTGTGCCGTTGTAGGAGGTCAACCGCTCCCTTCGCCCCGATTCCCGGAGCGCCTGGAATGCCATCACTCGGGTCGCCACGCAGGGCAATTAGGTCAGGCACCTGCTCCGGTCTTACGCCAAGTAGTTCGGTTACGTCCTTGGCACGCAAGGCTGCCGTTCCCTTGCTGCCTGGCCGCGTCAACAGGATTGTCGTTGAGTCGTTTGCGCACTGAAGGAGGTCGCGATCACCGGTCATGATCAGCGTTGTCCCCAACGCACGTTCCTCCTTTGCCGCATAGGCAGCCATCAGATCGTCGGCCTCAAGCTCACCGCCGTCAACCTGCGTCCAGGCGAGCGCCTTCCACAGTTGTGGCCCAATTGCGAACTGGTGGGCAAGACGATCTGGCATCGGTTCACGCTTGGCGTGGTAATCGGGGAAGGCATTGACTCGGTAGGTGGCAGCTTCGGCCCCATCACAGAGCACAACTGCTCGCGGCGAGTGCTCTTCGCAAACAGCTAGGACAGCGTTTGCTGTGCCAAGCAGGGCATTGACAGGTTGTCCATCAGACCCCTTTATTGACCTCGGAAGCGCGTAGTAGGCGCGGTACATCAGTGATGGCAGATCGCAGACAAGCAGTGGTTGAGTCACATCGCGAGGGTAACGCCGTCGAACTACGCATAACCTCTTGGTTGTGGTCCCACAAGATGAGCAGCCCCGTAATGAGGATGAGATGCCTCCCACGAAAGAAGGTTCCCTTCCCTCGGGCCGGATTGCGCGCACTGCGCGCTTCGGAAAGCTCGTTGGCGGTCAGGGTGTGCGATGGGCAGCTACACGGACTGCGAATCTGACGCGCGACGAGCAGGCCTCTACGCGAAAGATGGAGGAGCGGTCGCTAGCGCTTGCTGACGAACTCGTTGAGCAGCTTGGCCGGATGCGTGGCGCGGCGATGAAGATCGGACAGGTTCTCTCAACAGTTGATTTCGAAGCGATCCCCGAGGGCGAGCGTGAAAACTTCAAGGCAAAACTAGCTTCGCTTCGTGACTCAGCCCAGTCATTGCCATTCCCGAAGATTCGCAAGGTGATCGAGCAGGATCTTGGCGGCAAGCTGAGCGAGTTCTTCAGCGAGGTCGACGAGCAGGCCTTTGCTGCAGCCTCGATTGGTCAGGTGCACCGCGCTACGACGATTGCCGGTGACGACGTAGTCATCAAGGTTCAGTATCCGGGCGTTGCCGAAGCCGTTGAGACCGATCTGCGCAACATGAACATGCTGCTTCCGTTAGTCAAGCGGCTCGCCCCATCGCTCGATGGCAAGGCGCTCGCGGCCGAGCTACGCGAGCGGATCGGCGAGGAGCTCGACTATGAGATCGAAGCCCAAAACCAGCGCCGGATTGAGCGCACTTTCAGGGGGCATCCATTCATCCGCGTGCCAAGGGTTCATACCGAGCTCTCTGCCCGCAGGGTGCTCGTCTCCGATTTTGTTGAGGGAATCGGGTTTGAGCAGATCAAGAAGCTGCCCGAGGCTGAGAGGGATCGTTACGGCGAAATCGTCTACCGCTTCTTCTTTGAGCTGTTGCACAAGGAGCGCTTCTGCTCCGGTGATCCGCACCCAGGTAACTACATGCTCTGCCCCGACGGCGCGGTCTGCTTCCTTGACTTTGGCTTGATGAAAGTTGTCAGCAAGGAGACCCTCGCCGCCGAGCATGAACTGGCGCGTTCGGTGCTTGCCGAGGATGGTGAGGCGGTCAAGGAAGTTCTCGCGAAACTCGGTTATCTGCCGAAGCCCGAGGAATTCGACCCACAGCTGTTGCTTGAACAGATGATGGTCGCCGGCGAGTGGGCGTTTGAGCCCGGCTTCCGGCGGATCACACCAAGTTATGTATTCGAACTGCAGGAGGCTGGCGGTTCACCACGCTCGCCGTATTTCGCTCAGATGCGAAAGATGACTCTGCCGCCTGATGCGCTGCTGGTTAGAAGGATGGAAGCACTCGTCTTCAGTGTGCTCGGCGAGTTGCGTGCCGGTGGTGATTGGCATGAGATAGGGAAAGAGTTTTGGTTCGGCGCTGAGCCCTCGACGCCACTTGGTCGCGAGGACGCAGAGTGGCGATCCGACTCGCGCAGG
>JAPLCG010000002.1 GCA_026392385.1 Solirubrobacterales bacterium | reverse complement strand
GGTGAATCAGCAGATCCTTCAAGGTCCGCAAAGAAGACATAGCTACCAAGTCCATCACGCCTCGGGCGAGACTCGATCCGTGTCAGGTTGACGCCTCGATCCCCGAACTCTGCGAGGCAGTCGACGAGCCAACCAGGCTCATTCGTGCCTGATCCCCAAAAAATGATTGAGGTTCGCATCGGCTGTGCTGGGTCGCAGCCTGGCGGCAGCGCCTCGCTCTGCTCGGCGGCTAACCAAACGAATCGGGTCAGGTTGTCCGGCCGGCCTACGTCCTCCTCAAGGATTACTGCTCCGTAAATATCTGCAGCAAGGTGCGTGCCAATCGCAGCGATTGGCTCGTTGCTGGCGGACAGAGACCTGACTGCGTCGGATGTGGATGCTGCGGCGACTGTACGGGCGCCGGGCAGTTTCTCGCGAAGGAAGTGGGAGCACTGAGCCAACGCCTCGGGCTTCGAGTGAACGGCAGTGATTGAATCGAGCGGTAGCTGAGTATTAGCGATCAAATTGTGGCGAACAGAGTGCAGTAGCTCGCCAGCAATCGGGAGTACGCCGGCGCCAGCGAGGAGCTCGTCGAGTGTCTCAGCGACACCGCCCTCCAACGAGTTTTCGAGTGGTACAAGAGCGAAGTCCGACTCGCCCGCTCTGACTGAGGAAACCGCTCGATGGATTGACGGCTCGAGCATTACCTCAACCTGTTGGGCGTCGGCGACAGTTAGGAGCGCCTCATGGCTGACTGTCCCCTCGGGGCCAAGACATGCGATCCGCAGACTCACCGCAGGTGGCTCAGGAGAAGGTGACGCTGAAGCTCTGTGTGTTGTTGTCGCCGTTCGTTTCGCCGGCTACAACACCTACGGTGACCGTGACTGTGACCGGCTGGCCGATCGGCGGGGCGCTCGCGAGCGGTACCTGAACGGTTTGCTGTTGCCCGGCAGTTGTGCGAGCAACAACCTTCGTTGCCGTGATCGGATTCGGACCGCCCTCAACCTTGACGGTGATTGTTACATTTGATTCGTCAACGGAGCCACCATTGGTGAAAGTAACTGCGAATGCTGGCGGCGGGCTTCCCGGGACGCTGTTATCTGAGTCGGTTGTCAACTGTTGACCACCGGCCGAGACGCTGTCAAGGACATGCCCATGAGTGCCCGGTGTTGCGGTGCCAGATGCGCTCGAGGTGCCCGTCAGCTGAGACGATACATATGAAGGATCAAGCCACTTGATGTCCGGGAGGAAGTGGGTCTGGGCGATCTGTTCGCCACCTGCACCGACGGCTATCCCAGCGTCATCAAGAGCCTTGGCGATTGCTGGGGCAACATAGAGCGTGTAGAGCACGTCGGAGGCGTCGAAGGCGCGCATCTGCCAAGCGATCGCAGTAACGGCGCGCTGGCTGTCACCAGCATTCCTTGATACGGCTGTTTGTAGATCCTTGGCGATCGACTGTACGCCGTCGCGACGGAGTTTCATTGTCTGGACGAGGCTTGCCTGCGCGGCCTTGAGCTCATCTGGCGCTTCAAGCTTTTCAGCCTGCTTGACCTCTTC
>JAPLCG010000006.1 GCA_026392385.1 Solirubrobacterales bacterium | reverse complement strand
TTGCGGGTGTTGTTGCCCTAATCGTCGGTGTCGCTGGATTCTTCATCGGCCAGTCGGTAACCAACTCCAAGTACGACGTTGGCAAGAAGGACTACAACAAGATTTATGCCGCTGGAGCTGCAGCCGGAACATCTGCTGGCAAGCAGTACGGCCTTAGCAAGGGCACTCGTCTCGGCAAGCAGTACGGCCTCCAGGTTGGAACAAAGGCCGGCACGATTGCCGGACTCAAGCAGGGCTTTACCGAGGGCAAGGATGCCGGCTATAAGGCCGGCTATGCGGTCGGTGTGCCCGCGAGTGCAGCCGGAGCACTTGGCGGCTTGACGGGTTGGAATGTCAACACGCCGTATGTAGTTGAGCTCGACCCAAGCCCAGTCAGTGGTGTGCCTTACCAGGTCTACTCAAGGACGCTGATGAAGGCTGGCTACAACTACACGCTCTGCCCAGATGGCAAGTCGGCCTGCACCAGCCCGGTGCCGGCACCGACGCCACCTAGCTGATCGAAGCAGTCGGGAGGGTGGCCGGGATTTGCCCGGTCACCCGTTCCGCTCGTACTTGAGCAGTTCAAGGCCGCCATCAAAGCCGGGGTAGCGAGTCTGGCTCGTGAGCTTGTACTTCTGCCAAAACCTCAGTGGGGGAACCGCTGCTAGGTGAGCAAGTGGGACATCGGGGATCACAATCCAAACGTCCGAGCCGCTTCGCTCTGCGCCCGCGAATGCGCGTTCTAGGTTGGCTGAATTGAGAATCTGTGGGTTACGAGGCGGGTGCAGGTAGATATCGAGTCTCCGGGTGGAGATGGTGTCGGCTTGATCCGACCAGAGGACTGGGTCCGCTGGTTTTGCGGATCGATTGATCTGTGACGCGATAGCTCGGGCATTGGGGCGTTCATTCCGAGGTTCGGCGGCGATGATCGTTGCAAGTGTTGTGATCGCGATCGCGACTGCTGGCAGCAACCAGCGCCAACGCCTTGGGCCCTTTACCAGTAGTGCTGCAATGCAGACAAAAGCTGCTGGCATTGAGGCGGTCAGGTTGCGCGGCGTGAACAGGTTCAGATCTCTGCTCGCGCCGAAGATGACCATTGCAAGTGGCGATGTGAGAGCGAGAAGAATCAGCAGGGCTGGCGGCGACCGCAAATACGCTGCAGAGCATGGTGGGGTGTCGCGGCCAGCGATTCGCCGGAGCGCAACAAGCGAAGCAGCAATTAGTGCTGCGACAAACAGATAAGTTGCGATTCCGCCCGGGGCGATTGAAAGCGGGAGAAACGGGCTGCCCGGCAGTACCTTCAGAAGCACTTCTGGCTTGATCGCCGAAGCGCTAAACGGGCCGAAGCCAAAACGCAGGTAGCTGTCAGAACGGTTACCGACATTCGGCACCCAAGGTAGGAACATCAGCGCAGACGCAGCGCAACTGCAGAGCAGTGGAACCAGAAGGTCGCGGCGGGTGACGGCAACCCAGATAACTGCAACGAGTAGAACTGGGATCGCTGTGTAATGGCTGTAAGCGGCTGCGGCGCTGAGAAGAGCGAAGGCGATCCACCAGCGAAGGCGACCATCAGCCAATGCCGCAAGCAGGACAACTATTGCCAAGCAGACCAGCAGCGCTAGTAGTGAATAGGCGCGAGCCTCAGTCGAGTAGAAGACCGCGAATGCGCTTGTCGCTGTAAGGGCTGCGGCAGTGAATGCCGCGTAGCGGTTAAAGACTCGATCTGCGAGTAGCCAGACTGCTGGTATTAGCGCTGTGCCAGCGATCAGTGATGGCAAGCGGATCCAGTTGGTTGAATCACCGAGCTTGCCGCTCAGCCAAGCAAGTGAGAACCAGAGTGGCGGGTTGGCCTCAAAGCCGCCACTGAGGCGGGAGAGCATCTGCCCATATGACTGATCGTGAACGTCGTACCAGCTAAAAAGCTCATCGCCAAGCAGGCTCTGGCCAATCCCACGCAGTCTCAGAAGGAAGCCAAGCGCGGTGAGCGCTGCAAGTGCGAGCGCTACTGCCCAGCGACCGGTCGCTTGGCGCTCGGAGTTCATCGGCTGAGCCTCAGGGGCGAACGACGATTACGGACTTGGCGGTTGCCCGGCGCTCGGCTAGATCCTTGAGCGCCTGTGGTCCGTCCTCGAGCTGGTAGGTGCTGCCAACTGCTGGGCGCAGAGCCCCGTCAGCAAGCAACTTCGCGATCACCTCACCAGCCTCAGTCGCATAGTTGGGGTGCCCGGCGAGGAATCCGCCCCAGTTGACGCCGACAACGGAGACATTTCGCAGCAGGATCCGGTTGACAGCAATCTCTGGGATCGAGCCGGCCGCAAAGCCAATCACCAGCAAGCGACCCTCCGGTGCTAGCGCGCGGAGGCCAGCCATGAAGGCATCGCCACCGACCGAGTCAACAACAACATCGACGCCACGCCCCTCGGTTAGCTCGCGAGCCTCAGCGCCCCAGTCGCCGCTTCCATCAAGGACTGTCGTAGCGCCTACTGATCGAGCTGCAGCCCGGGTTGCTTCGCTGCTGGCCACCGCGATCACCTTTGCACCAAGCGCTTCGGCGACTTGGATCGAAGCTGTTCCGACGCCGCCACCTGCACCGAGGATCAGCACCGTTTCACCCGGTTGCACAGCGCCGCGGCGCTGGAGTGCGAAGACGGCGGTGTGGGTGTTCATCACAAGCCCTGCTGCTGCCTCAAAGCTGAGCGAGTCAGGGATCGGGAAGGTCAAGAGGTCCGGGGCTACGGCAAGCTCGGCGAAGCCACCGAGGCCGGTCATCGCAGCGACTCGATCACCGGGTGAGAGGCTCGACCCTTCGGGGGCAGTCTTTACGACACCTGATACATCAACTCCAGGAATGAATGGCAGTTCAGGCTTCATCTGGTAGAGGCCCTGGGTTAGCAGCAGGTCGGGGAAGCTGACTCCGGCTGCGTGTACCTCAATAAGCACATCGCCTGCGCCCGCTACGGGGTCGGCGACCTCAGCCACCTTCAGCGCATCGGGGCCATCAAGTGATTCGATTTGGAGGCATCGCATAGCTCGTGATCCTAGGGCTTAGTAAACCCGTCGGGATTGTGGCGGCAGCGCTCAATCATCGGTGAGTGTTCGCTAATTACTTGTTTCTCTGCCAGAATCGCCGCCATGTACCGCCGATCGCTGACTCTGTGCCTGCTTTCGATAGTGGTCGCCGTTACGTTCGGTACCTCTGTCGGAGTTGCTGCTGCACCAAGCCGTTCGAAGGGCGCTGTCAAGCAGGGGTTCATTGGCACAAACATGGATCCAACCGAATTGGTCGCCAACCATATTCCGATCGATGTTGAGGTTCAGCGTGCTGCCGAAGCTGGCATTGAACAGATCCGCTTCCCTGTCTACTGGGGCAATATTCAGCAGTACCCAGCGGCCAAGGGCAAGGCTCCCTATTACGACTGGAAGCGGCTGGACAACTTTGTCAAGCTGGCCTCTGATCGTGGCATCAAGTTGCTGCCGACGCTGGTCGGAGCTCCGGCCTGGGCAAAACGAGACCTGACCGTCAGCGGTCCGAGCCGCACGAAGCCGAGTGTCGCTGATCCAACTCTGCGCATTGCGACTACCGCTAGCAGGGAGATCAAGTCGAATGTTCCGTCCGCCGCGCATCTTGGCGAGTACGCGGCGTTCGCTAAGGCACTTGTTGCCCGTTATGGAACTGGAGGCAGCTTTAGCACGGCCAACCGCAATCCGATCACGGTCTGGCAGGTTTGGAATGAACCGGATCACGGCAAGTTCTGGCCACAGGTTGTAAATGGGCCGTGCCTGTTGACAAGCCGCATGCCTGGTGCTCCGTCAGGTGGGAGGGTTGTTGAAGTGAAGAACCCGCGGTCCGGTGTTAGCCGCTGCTGGTACACCGAGGCGAAGCGGGGGTGGTCCTACGACTACCTGCTCTTGCTAAAGGCGATTCGTGGCAAGGCCGCAACCAAAGTCCGTGGAGTGACCGTTCCCGGCAGCGGCATCCTCGGTGCCAATCCAAGCGCGAAGGTAATGCTGTCGAGCTTCACCAGCTCCGGGGCGCTGAGCCTCAGGTTCATATACAACGACATCAATAAGTTCTTCCGCTCAACCGGCGCGAAGGGGTTCTTTGACATTGCTGGCGTAAATGTTTATCCGTCAAGCGCGCGGCTAGTTGATTACGGGATAAAACTGCGGGCCTTCCGCGCAGCAATGAACCCAAAGGTGCCGCTTTACCTGACTGAGTTCTCATGGCTTTCGGGAAAGTGCCTGTCAACCGATAAGAGCTGCCACAAGCTGACGGACTTAGGTTCGCTTGGTGGAATCGTCGTGACTGAGAGTGGCCAGGCAGCGCTCGCACCACAGTCGCTGGCAACACTGGCTGGGCTCGCTAAGTCTGTGCCGCTTGAGGGAGTCTTTTGGTACACGTGGATGACGACAGACAAGGGCATTAGGCAGCCTTGGGAATACGCCGGGCTCAACTGCTTTGACTGTGTTTTCAAAACTGTTTATCGGACAGTCAAGGGCAAGAAGACAGCAACTCGGGTTCTTGACACTTCAGTCAAGGTGCGGCGCAAAGTGAGCTACAACAGCTTCAAAGCAAAGGCACTTGCTTTAGAGGGTTGTAAGGCAAAGAGCATTGCCACGGCCTGCCTTCGTTAGTTAACTTGCTAGTGGGGCCTGAATCGCGGCGCTACGGCGTCTGTCCCCGTTCTCCGTTGCGCAATCAATTCGCTTCTGGCAGACTCGGCGGAGTGATCAAGCGCTCAATACTTGCGCTCGTCGCAGCCTCACTGGCTGTCGGCGCGGCCGCCACAACTGCATCGGCAGCTACATCTGTTCGCTCAAAGGGCGCCGTAAAGCAGGGATTCATTGGCACGAACATGAACCCGACGGAGTTGCGCAGCCGCCACATTTCACTCGCTGTTGAGATTGACCGTGCGGCTGCCGCTGGAGTTGAGCAGATCCGTTTCCCGCTCTACTGGTCGAATATTCAGGCCTTCAAGCGGGGTAGTTACGACTGGCGAGAGCTTGATTCGTTTGTCACGCTCGCGACTGCCAAGAAGATCAAGCTGCTGCCAACCCTGATCGGCGCGCCCGAATGGGCAGCGGAAGACCTCAGTGTCAGCAGCCATGTAACGAAGACAAAGATCCCATCTGAAGCTAACTTCGTCAGGTTCGCAGCCTTCGCAAAGGCGGCAGCGGCCCGTTACGGCAGTGGCGGCAGCTTCGCGACGGCTAAGACAAACCCGATTACTGTTTGGCAGGTTTGGAATGAGCCCGACCACGCGCAGTTCTGGCCGCAGGTAAGGGATAGTGCTTGCACGAAGAGCAAGCCACGTACGCCTGCTGGCGGCAAGGTACTGCCCAAGTTAGACGCTAAACAGAAGCTGGTTTGCTGGTACACCGAGGTGCCGCGAAAGTGGGCGCCCGAGTACGTGAAGATGCTGAAGTTCGTTCGCGGTGCTCCTGCGACAATGGTCGGGTCTAAGACCGTCCCCGGAACCGGTCTGCTTGGTGGCGACCCGAACACGAAGGTGATGTTGACCAGCTTCACCAGTGCAGGCCCATACAGCCTTGCGCTTGTCTACGGAGCGATTAATGCCAGTTATAGGTCGATTGGGCCGGCCGGATTCTTTGACAGGGCAGGTGTGAATGTCTTCCCGTCAAACACGCGACTTGAGGATTATGGGACGAAGATCAAGGCCTTCAAGGATGCGATGACCAAAGCCAAGGATGTGACTGCCAGTGGTGCGCCACGAGCGCCGATCTACCTGACCGAGTTTGCCTGGCTGTCAGGCCGCTGTGACACGAAGGTGGCCAGCTACATCTACAAGGGGCCAGCCTGCAGCAAGATCACCTATTTCGGGCAGCTCGAGACAATGGTTGTGACCGAGAACAAGCAGGCCGACCTCGCCTCACGCTCACTGACCTACCTCGCGAACCCGCGCAATAGCCTGCCGCTCGAGGGCGTCTTCTGGTTCACATGGATGACTAGTGACAGCTCCTCCAACCTGCCTTGGGAGTACGCAGGGTTGAACTGCTACGACTGCTACAAGAATGTCCTGACTAAGGCGACAGTCACCGTTATCGTCAAGAAGAAGCCAACCAAAGTTATGCAGACGACTATCACCCGCTCGCTCGTTCACGGCGCATTCCGCAAGGAGTCCTACTACGGCTTCCAAGCTAAGTCCTTGGCGCTTGAGGGCTGCAAGGCGAAGTTGCTCGCCGATCGCTGCTCAAAGTAGTCGCCTAAAAGTCGGCCAAGCGATGACGGCCGCCACTCCACGCCGTCTGTCACCAGAAGCGCGCCGTGAACAGATCCTCGATGCTGCGGAGCGGCGCCTGGCGAGGACTCCGATTGGACAGGTTTCAATCCTCGACATCGCAGGCGAAGCGGGTGTCACGCCGCGGCTAGTCCAGCACTACTTCCACGGCCTTGAAGAGGTCCACCTTGCGCTCGCATCGAGGTTGATTTCGCAGATCGGGGCTGGAGTTATTGATCACAGCAGGCCGCCGGGTGATGTCGGCACGCGGGCGCTTGTCTGGGGAAGAACCGACCGGATGTTGGAGGTGATCGGCGCACATGGCGATCTCTGGCTGGCGATGGGAGCACGGCGCCCAGAGGAGTTCACGAACCCGGACATTCAGGCTCTGATTGTTGGCATCACCGACGAACTCGTCACGCAGACACTGTCCCTGATTGATGGATTGATTGAGGACACGCCACTTGTTCGTTCGGTCATGGCGTCGGTCGCGCTGTTCTTCACTGAAACCTCGCGTGAGTGGCTGAATGGCAGGTTGACGCGTTTTCAGGCAACGACGCTGTTGACGGACACACTGCTGGCGCTAGCGAACAACGTTATTCCGGCGCTTGAGCGTGACCCCAGCGGGCCTGCATCCAACTGAGCACCTTCAGCCAGTCAATCATCACAAAGGCGATTAGGAAAAGGACCGATAGAGCGCTGATCAGAAGCGCCTGTGGCGAGTGCCAACCGCCAGCAATAACGACATCGATTGTCGCTCGAGCGCCAATCGCCAGCGTCACATAGATCGTGTAACTAACCATTCTGCCGAGCAGGAACGCCAGCCCGATTGGCTTGAGCGGGACCTTGGTAAGCGCTGCTGCTTCAAAAAGCTGGGCTGAGGGTAGTGGCGAAAACATGAAGAAAGCCAAGGATGCCACTGTGCCCTTGCGACTCTGGGAGATTGCCTCGCCAACCGCTTCAATTCCCTCCAGTCGCTTAGCGGGAAGCAGCTTGCGGCCCCAGCGACGAAATCCAGTTGCCAGCGTCAGGCGACCGGCGGTGGCGGCAAGAGCGCCGACCGGAATCAAAACAATCTCCGGAATACCCCAACTCAGTTCGGCGCCGACAAGTTCCGCCCAGGTCGGTGGACCAAGTGCTGGCATGCAGTTGACTAGGTAGACGATTGCCGCCGTCGCGAGGATGTAGCCAAATTGACCCACTTGGCCTCACAGCCTAGTTGGAACCGGAATTGGCGGAAGGGGCGTAGCAATTGGCACATTTACCTAGTAGCTCGGGTAGCCTTTACGCCGGTGCCAATTAGTGATCTTCTCGCGACACGATGGTCAGCTGCCAACCGCTGGTTGGTTGGAGGCATGCTCGCCCTAGCGATTCTATTCGTGCTGCCAGCTACCGCCTCGGCAGCGATTCCCTCACCATCGCTCGCCTGTAGCTCGGATGCCGGCAACTGCGATGACGGCTTCTGGTGGCAATCAGCTCCGACAATTCTGCCCACGCTTGGCGCACCTGGCACGCCGACGGTTGCCTGCTCACTGAGGCGTACCGAGAATATTCCTGCTGCTGGAGCCGCTCTTACAACGCCAACTTGGACCGGCTCGGGCACTACGAATTGCGGTGGTTCGCAGCAGCAGCTCTCACCGAAGCTCCCAGCAATGACCGATGGCTGGTACCGGTTCGACTATTCGGTAACCAACAGTTCAGGAACTGCGAAAGCAACAATTACTTTCGGCATTGACACAGTCAAACCGGGGGCTGTGACTTTCACCTATCAGTCCTCTGGCGGCGTGGTTGACCCAGCCTTTGATTTCTCAGCGACAGACGCGCGATCGGGCGTAGCTCGTTACGACTGTCGCACCACAAAGGTTGGTGACACGCCAAGTGACGTGGACTGGGCGGATTGCTTCCCACCATTCGCAATCGGCTGGAACCCGATCGATGCCGAGGCTGGTAATTATGTCCTTGAGGTGCGGGCTGAGGATGCAGCCGGCAACCAAGCAAGCTCGATCAGCTCGCGCCAGTTCACACAGCTCACTGATACACCTGTTGCGACTGCCGCACCGGTAATGAGCGCGTCAGGTGCACTCATCCCCGGGGCAACTTTGACGCTCAATGGCTATGGAACATGGCCGACAATTGACTTCTGGACTGGATTTGACAACAGCTCGGTCGGCGAACCATTTGAGCGCTCGGTTGTGTGGTACCGATGCGGCGCCGACGGGGCTGGCTGCGTTGAAGTCCCGCTCGATGGGCTACTTGATGGCAGTTACGTGCTTGATAACCCACTCAGTTATCCGGTGACTGCAGATGATGTTGGCAAGAGAATCAAGGCGGTGACAACAATCGGATTCTGCTCGACCGCTGATCCGGAATCCTGCACTCCGCCGAGCGCTCCAATGGTGTTGTCCGCGACCGTTCAACCAACACCGCCGCCGGTAGCAACCAAGGTGCCAACACTTTCAGGGGCAGCCGTCGTTGGCGCAGCACTGAAAGCAGTTGCCGGCAGCTGGACTGGTGGTACGGCAACCCGTGTTTGGGAGCGTTGTACTTCAGCGGCGTCTGGTTGTTCAACGATTAGTGGTGTGAGTGGTCTTAGCTACACGCTCGTTGCTGCCGACCTCGGCAAGTATGTGCGTGTAAGGGAGACGGCGACGGGCCTTGGTGGCAGCACTCAGTCTTCGTCTGTGTCGGTTGGTGTGGTGTTGCCGGCGACTGTTGTTGTTACGGCGACTGCGGATGCTTCTCAGCGTCCGTTGGTTGATGGGACTGTTTCGGTGACGGTTAGGTGTGATCGCGCTTGCACGGTTGCCGCTTCGTTGAAGGCTGGTGCGCTTGGTCCGTGGTCGTCGAGTGTTGTGCTTGTTGCGAATATGACCACGGTCGTGAAGGTCTCGATTCCTTCGGCTGGTCAGACCTCACTGCATATTGCGCTTGCGTCTGGGTATCCGCTTGCGGCAACGATTGGTGTGAAGGTCACGGCTGCGAGTTCCACTTCACCTGCTGATAAGAGTTTGGCGGTCGGTTTGATTAGTCCGATTCCTGCTCCTTCGGTTGTTAAGGCTCCGACGGTTTCGGGGGTGGCGATTGTTGGGGGCAAGTTGACTGCGGTTGCGGGGAGTTGGTCGTCGGGGACTGTTGTTCGAATTTGGCAGCGTTGTACTTCAGCGGCGTCTGGTTGTTCAACGATTAGTGGTGCGAGTGGTCTTAGCTACACGCTCGTTGCTACCGATCAGGGCAAGTACATACGCGTTCGCGAAACAGCCACCAACTACACGGGATCAGCCCAGGTCACAAGTAATTCGAGTGGTCCGACGAAACCAAAGCGTCGCTAGTTGACGCCTGATCTGCGCAGCACGCGGTCGCGAGCAGTAATCTCTACAAGAGTGTCGGCCGTCACACAATCTCATCGCAACTCCAGCCAGCTGCGCAGTCGTGCTCTTACGGCACTTGCCGTTGCCGCAATCGGCTCTTCGGCGCTAATCGCCGCTGGCAGTGGTGAGGCATCGGCCAGTACTGCGCGCACTGCCGCAGCCGCTCCCGTAATCACCAAGGCGGCAACCTTCAAGGCTGCGGGAAGCATCGGTCAGGCCTATGTCCTGAACGCAAAGAAGGGTGACGCACTTATCCTTGCCGACTCAAAGGGCAAGGTCGTCAAGACTGGAACCGCGGATGTGGCTGGCAGCCTGATCTTCCGCGACCTGACCGCTGCGACCGGTTACACAGTGCGACTGCGGTCTGGCAGCACCGTCTACGGAAGCAAGGCCTTCGAAGTGCTCGGAACGACGAAGACTCCGGCAACATCTCTCTACAGCGGTCAGAAGCTCAAGCAGGGGCTCAACTATGTACGGATGCGCGACGGAGTCGAACTCGCCATGACTGTCCGGTTGCCAACCGGTAAGCGGTTCAGTGATGCTCCCTTCCCGACAATTGTTGAGTACTCCGGTTACCAAACTGCTGCTCCCAAGGATCTCTACGCCGCAATGGTTGTCAGCAGCCTGACCCACAAGCCAATCCCGGCCAAGGATTTGGAGTTGCTGCCGGCAAGCTCGACCGCTGTCGGAGCTGTGATCGGCCCGCTGCTTGGTTTCGCGGTTGTCAGCGTCCAGATGCGCGGCTCCGGCTGCTCCGGCGGAGCCTTCGACCTCTTCGACTTGCCGACCACCTACGACGGATACGACGCAATTGAAACTGTCGCCTCGCAGTCTTGGGTCAAGGGGCACAAGGTTGGCATGGGTGGCATTTCCTTCTCAGGCATTACGCAGCTGTTCACGGCTGGGACGAAGCCGCCGCACCTTGCAGCTATCACTCCGATGTCGGTAACGGATGACACTTACACCGCGACTGGCTATCCGGGCGGGATTCCAAACTCTGGCTTCGCACGCTCATGGATTACGGAGCGGATGAGTGATGCAAAGCCTGCACCTGGCGGCGGTCAGCCATGGGCGAAGGCACTCACGAAGGCTGGCGACGCGCACTGCATCGCCAATCAGAAGCTGAGGCTCCAGACCCAGGATGCCGTCGCGATGAGCGACAGCAATCCATTCCGCACGCCAGCACTATTCAATCAGCGGGCAGCTGGGACTTGGATGAAGAAGATCAGCGTGCCGACCTTCCTAATTGGCCAGTTCCAGGACGAGCAGACCGGCGGGCACTTCATTGAGAGCCTCAGCGCGCTTGCGCCCAACAAGGATGTCTGGGTAACGCTCCAGAACGGCGTCCATGCCGATTCGCTTGGCCCGTCGACGATCACTCGCTGGGCTGAGTTCCTGAAGCTGTTTGTCGCGAACGAGATCCCGAAGATCCCGACTACCGTAATGAACCTCAGCAGCAGCCTCTACGCGAGCCTTGCTGACTCGCCAGCAGCGCCGGTTAAGCAGTCACGCTTTGCGACGCTCAAGAACACCCCAGCAAATGTTGCTGCCGCGAAGACAACCTTCCGCAAGGATCCGCGTATTCGACTTTTGATGGATAACGGTGCAAGCCAGTACGGCTCAGGTTCGATTGGTGCTAGCTGGGAGCTTGGCTACAGCGCTTGGCCGATCCCTCAAGCGGTTGCAACGACCTACTACCTTGGCGCTGATGGTCTTCTCTCGAAGACTGCACCTGGCAGCGAGACAACTGCCAGCTACACCGGTGATCCATCGGCAAGGCCTGATGTAACGCTCTCTGGCATCGGTGCCGGTGATGCGTGGAAGGCACAGCCTCGCTACAACTGGGCCCCGATTGCCTCAGGTAAGGGTCTTGGGTTCACATCGGCGGCACTTGCTTCCGATGTTGTCATTGGCGGGCCATCAAGCCTCGACCTAACGCTCAGTTCGTCGGCGGCCGATACCGACCTTCAGGTAACACTCAGCGAGGTTCGCCCAGATGGCAAGGAGACCTATGTTCAGAACGGCTGGCTGCGCGCTTCGCATCGCAAGCTTGACCTCACCCGCTCGACCGTTCTCGATCCATTCCCGACGCATCTTGCATCAGACGCGCTGCCACTTACGCCGGGCGTAGCAACCGCTATCCGTGTTCCGATTTATCCGGTCGCACATGCCTTCCGCGCGGGCTCGAAGATTCGCGTGACGATTGAGGCTCCGGGTGGAGACCGTCCAAGTTGGAGCTTCAGAACGCTCGAGAATGGTTCGATCGTCAATACCCTGACGCTCGGTGGCGCTACTCCTTCGAAGCTGGTGCTTCCTGTGTTGACCGGGGCCGTTGCCGCCAAGCCACTGCCTGCCGCGACTGCGTTGCGCGGTCAGCCGAGCCGCACTTACGTAGTCGCCTCAAACCAAGGTTAATCGCGCGTAGTGCAGTTGTTCAGCCTGTAGATCGAGAGGATCGGACCGGGGCGTTCGTACTCGAATGGGTAGTTGTTGTAGGAGAAATCAAAGCTGAAGCGATTCGGACCGCTGTCAGTGCGCGTCGGCTGAACCGCGGAGAATGGCGTGGTTCTAAATGCGAGAGTGGCATCGCGATGCAACTTCGCGTAATAGGCGGCGACGCGTGGCGCATGAGCGGGATCGGCGGCAATGCGACCAGCCTCATAGCTGGAGGCGATTACCCAGCAGTGACCCGCTATGCGTGCCTTGTCGAGCAGCACGGGGTCAGCTTGCCCAGCTAACAGGCCGGCTGGATAGCGGTCTGATGGTTCGGCCGGGTTCGGTGAATTCCCAGCGGTCGCGGGCCACCATGCGGGGAGGTACTGGTCTGTCAGCGCGGGTAGACCCGCCGGAATATTGGCGCGAGCCCAGCGCGCAGCAAGCTCTTGCGTGCTGGTCCTCGACCAGACTCGATCAAAGTGAATTACATGGGCAAGCGACTGACCGCAGAGCAGTAAGGCGGCTGCTGTGCCTAGAAGGCGTAGGCGGCGAGCAGGATCAAGATTGGATACACCGGCAGCAGATAGCGGCTGAAGTAGAGAGGCTTCGTGATCAGCGACAGGAAGAGTGCCAGCGCTGGCAGGAGCAGGACGAGAGCAAGTCGTCGGTCTCGGATGGTTAGGAGCACTGCCCCAGCCGCCGAAGCTATTGCTGGTACCCAGCCAATCCCCCAGGTGAGGGTCCATAGGTAGTAGCCGCTTGCGTGCTTGTTGGTTTCGCCGTACTTGTAATGGCTATTCATCGCACTGTTTTGGATCTCAATGCCTTGGCGGAAGCGATCAAAGTCGAGCAGGGCGTATGGATTTGCTGCGAGGAAGGCCAGTGCAGCAGCGCAGCCCGCTGAGATAGCTCTCAGCAGCACGGCGCTCAACCCGTCCTCGCGAATTCTCAGCAGGGCAGCGATCAGCATCGCGGCAATGATGAAGCCACCTGTGTACTTGACTCCTGAGGCAAGTCCGGCGGAGGCGCCGGCGAGTAGGTACCAGCGATAGCCGCCGTTGCGCAGTACTCCGACTGCGCCGAGCAGCGATGCGGCTACGGGCAGAAGCGTTGGCGCGTCGTTCAGCGAGAGGTGCGCGTAGACGATCGGTAGAAAGGCGGTGGCGGCTAGTAGGCCCGCGAATGCTGCCGCCCGCGGGTTGAACGCCTTGCGGGCGGCGAAGTATGTGACGGTCACGGCAAGTGAGCCGGCGACCGCGCTGATTACGCGTGCTTCAAGAATCAGCTGCCCCGGATCCTTGAGGAAACTTGCTAGCACCGGGCTGCCGAATCCGTGCAGCAGGCCATAGACGAGATAGATGGCGTAGATATAACCGGGCGGGTTGAGCATTGTCAGCGGCTCAAGTCCGCTGGCGGGAATCCTTACCGCAGGAAGTACGTAGTTAAAGACCTCGTCGCCGTTGCCTGGGTAGGGCAGGCTGCCTGAGATACCCCAGAGGCTTAGTCCAAGTGCTAGAAGGGTGAGTCCCGCTGGAATCAACAGTCGAGCCAAGCGGTCAGTTGGTCGGATGCGGGTCATCTACTCCCGAGGAGACACTACTTGGCTACTCCTGGGATTTCGATTGTTGACTCGAGGCCAGCCATCCACGCCTAATCTAGCAATCCTTATCGGCTTTTGGTAGTTTGCCTGTCGCGGCACTCCTGCTGCCTAACCGAAAGGCGATACAACCAATGAGCGTTACCGACGAACTGCTGGCAAATGCTGAGCAATACGCCGACACCTTTGACAAGGGAGATCTTCCGATGCCTCCCGGCCGAAAGATCGCAATCGTTGCCTGCATGGACGCAAGGCTCAATCCGTATGGGCTGCTTGGCCTAAACGAGGGTGATGCACATGTGATTCGTAATGCCGGCGGCGTCATAACCGACGATGAGATCCGCTCGCTTGCAATTTCGCAGCGGCTGCTCGGTACAGAGGAGATCGTCCTGATTCACCACACAGACTGCGGAATGCTGACCTTCACGGACGATGAGTTCAAGCGTGGCATCCAGGATGAGATTGGAATCAAGCCTGAGTGGGCCGCGGAGGCCTTCACAGATGTTGACGATGATGTCCGTCAGTCACTGGCGCGAGTTCACGCAAGTCCGTTCATTCCGCTCAAGGACAGTGTTCGCGGTTTTGTATACGAAGTGGAGACGGGTAGGCTGCGCGAAGTTCTGTAACGGAGGAGAGCGCAGTTGGCTGAGAGGACAAACCGAGAACCGGCCGCTGCGAATCCTGACTGTGATTCTCGTCTTGGGGATCATTGGATTTGGAATCGTGGTGGCCATTCAGCGGCGGGTAGTCCATGATGCGGGTCCGGTTGTAACTACTGCGCAGGGGTCGTTTTACAAGGCGCCTAAGCATCTGCCAAGCGGGCAGCCGGGGGCAATAATTCGCTCGCGCCCACACGCCGTGCCGGCCTCAACGGGCGCGCCGAAAGGCACGACCGCACGAGCGATTCTCTATACATCGCGGGATTTTCGCACCGGGAAGCCGATAGCTGTCAGCGGTGTCGTCTACCTACCGCCGCCGGGGAGGGTCCCTGCAGGTGGCAGGCCGATCATCGCCTGGGCGCATGGAACCAGCGGTATTGCTTCGCCCTGCGCACCTTCGCTTGAATCAGCGCCGAGCCAACCGGGCTTCAGCCGATTCCTTCAACAAGGTTGGGTGGTTGTTACAACCGACTATCGAGGGCTTGGTACAGAGGGTCCCCACCAGTATCTGATCGGGCCGCAGGCCGGGCATGAAGTTCTAGATTCAGTCCGCGCTGCACGACGTCTGCCCGGTTCTAACGCCAGCGACCGAGTGATCATCTGGGGTCATTCGCAGGGCGGCCAGTCGGTTCTCTTTGCCGGCAATCAAGCCTCCAGCTACGCGCCGGAACTACAGGTTCTCGGGCTAGCTGCTGCGGCACCAGCTGTCAAGCTACGGCAGCTGCTCGAGCTAGATGCGGGCAGACTCACAGGCCAACTGTTCGTTTCGCTTGTCCTCTGGTCGTGGTCACATTCGCAGCCCGGAGCAAAGCTAACCGGCATTGTTCCCGAGCCGGGTATGAAGCTTGTCAATTCAATCGCGGGACGCTGTTTTTCGGCCGCG
Organism: Solirubrobacterales bacterium; assembly: GCA_026392385.1. Lineage (GTDB taxonomy): Bacteria > Actinomycetota > Thermoleophilia > Solirubrobacterales > Solirubrobacteraceae > WLNJ01. Next base: position 101 of record JAPLCG010000006.1, on the reverse strand, counting down.
AACCTGACAGAGGATCTACCAGCGGCGAAGGAAGAGCAGCTTTTCGGGACGATCAACATCGACCAACTGAGCCGCGATCCAGTCTGGTCGAAGTTAGTAGC
>JAPLCG010000182.1:2481-5382 GCA_026392385.1 Solirubrobacterales bacterium | reverse complement strand
CTGCAGATAGGCGACTAACACCTACCTCCGTAATCGCACTGACGACGCCACTGTTGGGAGGACCACAGTCAACTAGAAGCCCAGTTCCCTGATCAGCGAGTAGCTCTGCATCGCCCTGTCCAACATCCAGAAACCCAACCCGCGGATCGCTCCGCGCGATTGCCGAGGTTGACTGAGGCTTGCCGACGAAAACAACCGTCACTATCGCTGCGCTAACCGCGGCAACAATCGCGACGATACGTCCCCGAGCAGGTCGGATACGCAGCTTAGGCAGGTGAACCTTTCTGGGCCTACCTGCCTGAAATCTGCGACCGACTAGCAGCGAGAATAGAACCAAAATGGCCAGCACTAGTGCGACTTGGCCCGCTGTTGGCTGCCAGCCAACAACAGCCCAGTTCGGAGAGGAAGCAAGTTCGGCCACCTTCAGAACAAAGGCGACCGGCATAGCCGCGGCATAGGCGAACGGTCCCGCTGCTGTGAGCGAAAGTTGCCCGACGGTCGCCCCGATCAAACCGAGCCACATAATCGGCGCCACAGCCGCACCAGCAACCAGGTTTGCAGGAATCGCAACGAGTGAAAGTCGACCAACTACCATCGCGATCAGCGGTGCGGTGAACAGCGTGGCGGAGACTGTTGCACCTGCCGCATCAGCGACAACAGAGTTAATCCGAATTCTGCGCAAGGCCGTGGCGATCGGGTCCGCCAGAATCATCATTCCGATGACAGCAGCGAAGGAGAGCTGCCAACCAAGCTGTCTTGGCGAAGATGGATCAATCAAGACTGTTGCTGCGGCAGCGACCAGCAACGCATGGAAGGAATGCCCCCGGTTTCCGCGCGCTGACGCCACGAGGGCTGCGAGCCCCATTATTGCTGCGCGCTGAATCGGAGCCTGCGCACCAGCAAGTGGCACATACAGAGCAATCAACCCGGCGCAGACAGCAAGTTGCGCTCTGGGCCGCAGTCCGAACAGGCTAAGCAGCGGCATTGTAAGTGCAAGGAGTAGCGCGATGTTCTGACCACTCGCAGCGACAATGTGTGTCAGCGATGCGCGTCGAAATTGTTCCCGAACGCGAGCATCAAGTCTGGAAGCGTCGCCTAGTGCCATGCCAGAAAGCAACGCAGCGACCTGAGTTGGCAGCCCAGGATTGAGCGCCTTCTCCGCTCGCTCGCGAACCGATGACACCGGTGCCCAGTTGGCAATGCCCGAATCGCCGCCGATCGAAGCACGGCCAGCATGTGATGGGTTGGTATCTAATCCGGGCCTCCCGATCGTCAACCCAATAATGCAGAGCAGCAGCGCGACGCCGACCCAACTGATGGTCGAATCGCTAACCAGAAGGTAGGTGGCTATCCCGGCGAGACTGCAGACACTGAGGGCAACAAGCGCAGCCTCAGGCGTGCCAGCCGAGGCTGCCAACAAGCCTGAGTATCATCTCGTTAATCGAAGCTTTGGCTCGAGTAGCGCTAAGGAACGAGCGAGCCACGCAAGCCAGAAAGCTTTGCCGGCCCGATACCAGGAACCTTGTCGAGATCCGCAACAGACCCGAATCCCCCGTGCTGACTTCGCCAAGCAACGATGCGCGCTGCAAGAGCCGGGCCGATTCCATCGAGCCGATCAAGCTGCTCTACCGTCGCGCTGCTCAGACTTACAGGGCCGCCACCCCCCTGAGCTACGCCGACGCTAGTCGCCGCAGACGGAGCCGCCACCCCACGCCGCGGAACTATCAGCTGCAGGCCGTCTGAAAGCTTTGCCGCGAGGTCAATCGCGTTCGGGTCACCTGCCGGTAGTGAACCGCCAGCCGCATCAATCGCTTCGTAACTTCGTGACCCGGTCGCTAGCCGGTAGACGCCCGGGTGACGGACCATCCCGGCGACATGAACAACCAAAACGGTTGGAGGAGTGGGGTTCGAACCGTTACCTGAATTTGATTTGCCACCACCCCCATAACTAGACCGGGCAACCTTCCATCCGCCACTAGAGCGGTCGAAGCTCCCTCCACTGCCGATCAGCCAGCGCCCTCCGACTGCAAGTACAGCTAGCGCGCAGAGAAGCAGCAGCACCTTTCTTCCACGAGTCGGGTTAGTCACAGATCTGAAGCTACGCCGCTCGGCGCCAACAGACTCAAACAGTAAGCGTCAAAAGCGCTCTCAACGAACGACGATATTCACAAGCCGACCGGGCACAACAACCTCTTTGACGGTCTCGCGACCTTCGATGTGAGCGAGCATGTTCGGGGCCTGCCGGGCAGCCTCAATCAGGTCAGCCTCGGAGGCACTGGACGGGACCATCAGACGGTCACGAATTTTTCCATTGACTTGGCAGACGAGCTCAAAGCTATCGCTCTCAAGCATCTCTGGATCAGCCTCGGGCCATGGCAGCTCCCAAACGCGCTTACCGGTTAGGCGCTCAACAACCTCACTTCCGAGGTGCGGAGCAAACGGAAATACGAGTGAGCCTGCGGTTGAGGCCGCAAACCGAATCGCCTGATCGGAGCACTGGTCGCGAAGTCGGTAACAGTCATTAACCAGCTCCATTACCGCCGAAATCGCTGTATTGAAGGCAAAACGACCGGCCATGTCACGAGAAACCTTGTCGATAGCCCAATGCGCCTTACGGAGCAGCTGCATATCTCCCTCGTCGGCAGGTTCCGGTGCAACTAGCTCGGTGTCTGCACTGTCAAGGTCATTGGCGAGCCGCCAAAGCCTCGCGAGGAAGCGGTGGACGCCCTCCACGCCCTCATCGGACCAATCGGCGTCCTGGTCTGGAGGACCAATGAATAGGACATAGCAGCGCGCTGTATCAGCCCCATAGTTATCAACGTAGGAAGTCGGGCTGATCACATTGCCCTTCGACTTTGACATCTTCGCTCCGTCGCGGGTGATCATTCCCTGTGTAAACAG
>JAPLCG010000182.1:0-2432 GCA_026392385.1 Solirubrobacterales bacterium | reverse complement strand
CCCGATGTCGTGGAAGGCCTTGGTGCAGAACCGCGCATAAAGTAGGTGCAGAATTGCGTGCTCTACGCCACCGATGTACTGATCGACAGGCATCCAAAGTTCGGCTGCTTCGCGCGACCATGGAGCCGAATCGTTGAGTGGGTCGCAATAACGCAGGAAATACCACGACGAGTCAACGAATGTGTCCATTGTGTCGGTCTCACGTCGCGCCTCCTGCCCGCAGGATGGACAGGTCGTGTTGACCCAGTCCTGAGCTCCGGCAAGCGGCGAGTGCCCCTTCGGCTTGTAGTCGTCAACGTCGGGCAGCACGACCGGCAGCTGTTCCTCCGGTACGGGTACTGCCCCACAATCCTTGCAGTGAATAATCGGGATTGGGCAACCCCAGTAACGCTGACGCGAGACGAGCCAGTCGCGAAGTCGGTAATTGACGCTTAGCTTGCCGCGTCCCTCCGCCTCGAGCGTTGCGACGATCGCAGTAAAGGCTTCGCGGTTGTTCGTTCCGTCGAGCTCCGGCGTGCAATTTACGAGTGGACCATCTCCGCTCCAAGGCAGATCCTCGCCGCCGCCAATCACCTGCCTGACCGGAAGTGAGTGAGCCTTAGCGAACTCAAAGTCGCGTTCATCATGTGCCGGGACGGCCATGATTGCCCCGGTTCCGTACTCCATCAGCACATAGTCAGCCACATACATTGGGATCTGCTCGCCATTGACAGGGTTAGTGACTGTGTGACCGAGCGCGACGCCGCTCTTCGGACGGTCCGAGCCTCCGCGCAGGTCGTTTGACTCAGTGATGGCGCGATTGACATACGCCTTAACTTCGTCTTCGTGATCGGTGCCAGCGGCGAGCCGAAGTACATCTGGGTGCTCAGGTGCCATCACGAAGAAGGTCGCTCCATAGAGCGTGTCGGGCCGTGTCGTGAATACTGGATAGTCGCTGCCTGTTGCCTCGCAGTGGAAGATCACCTCGGCCCCCTCGGACCGCCCGATCCAGTTGCGCTGCATCGTCTTAACGTTCTCCGGCCACTCAACCCGATTTAGGTCCTCAAGCAGCCGGTCGGCGTAGTCGGTAATTCTCAAGAACCACTGCTCAAGCTGTCGAACCACAGCCTCCGTACCGCAACGCTCACAGCGACCATCGGTTACCTGCTCGTTCGCCAGCACGGTTGCGTCGGTCGGGCACCAATTGACGGCAGCCTGCTGGCGGTAGGCAAGACCATGCTCGAGCATCTTTAGGAACAGCCACTGAGTCCAGCGGTAGTAGGACGGCTCATGCGTGCCGAATTCACGAGACCAATCGATTGAGATTCCCCACCGACGGAACTGACGCTGGAATGAGGCAACCGACTCAGCTGTCGACTCCCGTGGGTGCACGCCAGTCTTGATCGCGTGATTCTCAGCTGGAAGACCAAAGGCGTCATAGCCCATTGGATGCAGAACCGTGCTGCCGCTGCGACGCATGAAGTGCGCGACCGCGTCGCCAAGGGCATAGTTCTTCAAGTCGCCCATGTGCGGTTCCCCGCTCGGGTAGGGAAGCATTTCAAGCACATACGCGGCTGACGCCGGATCGACGTCGTTACTCACTTCCCAGGTCTGCTCCTGCTCCCAGACCTTCTGCCAGCGGGCTTCTATTGAGTGTGGGTCGTAGCGCTGCTCGTCAGTCATCTGGCCCGTCAGCGTATCCGGACTGCAGTGATCGGCGCAGGGCAGTCAAGCCAAAGCCACTCTTCCGCTACTGTTTCGCTTGCTTGGGGCTGTAGCTCAGCTGGGAGAGCGTCGCGCTGGCAGCGCGAAGGTCAGGGGTTCGAGCCCCCTCAGCTCCACTCCACTTACTGCTGGTCGACTTATTGACCAGCGGCTTCAGCCGCCGAACCAGCGCCTGGATCCTCAATCTCTCGCTTTGGAGCGTCATCCCAGAGAGTTTCTAGCCGGTAAAGATCCCGAGCTTCCTGTTGAAATATGTGGACTACGACATCAAAGTAGTCAGCTAGCACCCAGCGACCTTCAGGCAAGCCCTCAACGCGACGCGGCAGGATCCCGTACTGATTCTTCAGACCCTCGGTTATCGAGTCGCAGATCGCCTTTGCCTGACGGTCACTTCGGGCCGTCGCGATGATGAAGCAGTCGGTGTAATCAACGATTCCACGCAGATCGAGTTGAACAACATCGACTGCCATGCGGTCGTGGGCCAACCTTACGATCTCATCTGCGAGCTGGTCGCCGGTCAGGTCCTGTACTTGATCAACGATGACTAGTCCTGACTTTGGTTTCGATAGAGATGGTCACGAATAATTAACTGCTCGACCGCATCGGGGACGAGATCGTGAATCGACTCCCCGGCAGATACTCGCTCGCGAATCATCGTCGACGATACATCGACTCGATCCATGGCAATGCTCTGAACTGGCCGACCACTGCCGAGGCTCGCAACCACC
>JAPLCG010000160.1 GCA_026392385.1 Solirubrobacterales bacterium | reverse complement strand
GGAAGGTCAGGTTGAAGGCAAGAGCCGAGAAGGTTGAGGCCATCACGCCCATTCCGGCAATTCCCGGGACGATTACATCGAGGTTCGAACTGCTGCCAGAGAAAACCGCGCCGAACAGCAGGAGAAGCAGGATTGGCAGTAGGAAGTTGAAGAAGGCGGCCGAAGGATTACGCCAGAACATCCTGCGCTCGATCCGGTACTGCCGCCAGGCCAGCACGGCAACTGGCTTGGATCGATTAGGGCTAACGCTCGGGTCAGTCACTGGCAAGATCCTCTTCGGCCGTTAGATCGAGGTAGACATCCTCGAGGCTCGGGCGTGCGACGCGAAGTTCATCGAGTTGCTCGCCGGCCGCGAGCGCTTCGCCGGTCAGTTGGTTGAGCAACTCAGTTGGGTTGTCGGTCGAGCGTGTTTCAACCGTCCCATCCTTGCGGCGCCAACTGATCTGAACATCGTGTGCGGCGCCACCACCGATTTCTGCTGGTGACCCCTCAGCGACAATCCGGCCATCCTTGATGATTGCGACGCGATCTGCCAGCGCCTGTGCCTCATCGAGATAGTGAGTGGTCAGCACAATTGTTGTTCCAAGTGATCGCAGCGAGCGAATTGTCTCCCAGGCTGCTCGGCGCGCCTGCGGGTCAAAACCGGTCGTCGGTTCGTCGAGGAACAGCAGCTCAGGGTCGCCAATCAGTGCGAGCGCTAGATCCAACCGTCGCTGCTGGCCACCTGACAAAGTTCTCGTTCGGGCCGAGTCCTTGCCGCCAAGTCCGACCATCTCGATTGTTTCGGCGACATCGCGCGGGTGCGGGTAGAGGCTGGCAAAGTAATCGAGCGTTTCATGCACGGAGAGATGTCGGTAGAGGGCGCTGCTCTGCAGGACGATTCCGATTCGCTCCCGCATCTCCCGCTCTCGGCTTGATGGATCAAAGCCCAGCACGCTGACCTCGCCTGAGCTGCGGCTGCGATAGCCCTCAAGGATTTCAACGGTCGTCGTCTTGCCGGCGCCGTTCGGGCCAAGTAGGCCAAATACCTCTCCGCGACGAACCTCAAACGAGAGTCCACTGACGGCCTCGTGCGTGCCGTACGACTTGCGCAGGTCGTTGACCTTGATTGCTGGGCTGCTCACAGGCTTGATATTCGCACCGACGGAGCCTCAGGGTCACGCGGGGCAGTGCAGATTCCGTCGCGGAGTTCCCCGGAGAGCTGGGTTGGCGTGATTTCAGCGCAACGATTTTGCTGTGAAAAGCAATCACGGTCAGGCAACAACCGAGTATCTGGCACTGGTTCTGCTGGTGATGATCGTCTTTGCTGGGGCCACGGCTATCACCACCGGTGGAATCGGGGATTCAATTGCCGTTGCGCTTCGCAGGGGCATATGCGAGGCGGCAGCCAAGCAGTGTCCGGCCTCGCTGAACGCCGATTCGGCTCGTGATCTTGAACCGTGCACACTTGCTAAGCGAAATGGCAGTGAAGCGCTCAAGGTTGACATTGGTGTCGTAAGGCTCGCAGCTGAGCTTGGCTTGCTGGTTGAGAACCTCGCCGATGGGCGGGTCAGAGTGTCGTTCGCCGATAGCTCAAAAATCGGCGTGGGGGCCGCGGCTGGCGCGCATATCGCGATCGGCTCACTAGGCACCAATAGCGAGGTTGGAGCAGATGCTGGGTTAGTCGTAAATGCAGGCAGGGCATGGCTGCTGCCAAGCGCAGCCGCTGCCGAGAGGTTCATTGCTAAGTACGGCTCTAGCCAGCACTTGGAGGGCGGTCTG
>JAPLCG010000048.1 GCA_026392385.1 Solirubrobacterales bacterium | reverse complement strand
TGCTGGGCGATCAAGAGCCTCGCTGTCGGCGCCAAGCGCAGCTACATCATCAATGCGCTGGCAATCAAGTCCGGCAGCGTTAATGCGACCGCCGCCGCTAGTGCGTCAAATGCCTCAAGGGTTTCGGCACACTCGCCGATCCGAGTTGCAACAGCCTTTACCGGCTAGTTGGGCAGCGACCCCAAGCGACAACTGCACCGTGGCTTGCCAGGAGGGAGAACCCTCCTGGCACCCGGTTGTCAGCGGGCAGCTTGATGCCAGGGTGCGCGTAGCGCCCACTTACCAGACGGTCGTCAGACGTGATGACGATTGCGACGCCGCTGGTGGCGACGGGCTGCTGCGCCCTGCCGCGCGGTTCAGCGTTGTTGCCGAGGATCAGCCTTGCATCAGGAAGCAATCGGAACGAAGGAAACGTCAGCGGACCGCAGCTAAGTGACCCGTTGACTTGCTCCGCCTTCAGGACCGCGACAAGGTCTTGGTGGATACCCCGATCAATTCGCAGTTCATCGGAAAACTTTGCGGGGCTGCCCAGTGCGACTGCCGAGACGATCGCGAGTGCGGCGACTCCACTGCCGGCAATTGACCAGCCTGTTCGTAGCTGAGTGCCACGCACGATGCTCGTCCAGCCGGCAATTGCAAAGCCAACAAAGATGCTCAATGCAAGGTCTGTAAGCAGCAGGTAACGCGGCAGCAGCGAGAGACCGGCAACTGCGATCAAAACGGCGATTAACAGGCCGCTGGCGCCAACTATCACCGGTACGGCGATCGCCTTTCGTCCACGCAGTCTCAGAGCAAGCGCAAGGCCAACTATCCCAAGCAGCGTCAGCGGGCCGCGGACTCCACCGCCAAGCGAGCTGAGAATTACATGCGCTGCACCGCCGTCGTATTCAAGGGCAAGGTTGCGTGCGGTGCGAAGCGAGAGAAGCGGGTCGCCAGCCAACAGCTGGTCAAGACCAAACCAGATACAGGCCGGCAGAATCGTCGCGATGCCAAGCCGCAAGCGGTCGCTACTACCACTCGATTTCCAACTCAGAATTAGCGCCGCGGCTGCCAACAACCATGCCTCAGGCCTCAGCAGACCGGCGAGAGCTAGCGGCAGGGCTGCTGCTGCCGGTCGGCGCTCAATCGCAACTGCTGCAGCGCAACTGATCAAGAGCAGGAACCAGACATCGAGGTAGCCACGCAATGCCATTAGTGCCAGCCCGTAGCCGCCGGCGAGCGCAAACCAAGCGACAACCCCTGCTGCCCGTGAGCCGAGCGCTGAGCTTCCTATCCTGACAAGGGCAGGGGCAATCGTGATTAGCGCCAGCAGCGTTAGCGTCAGCAGCAGCTGACTTGACCTGCCGCCCGCCAGTGAGCAGAGAGTCGCGATCGCAAGCAACAGGGGGTGCTCCGTCGGTGCCGCCCAACTGTCAACCGTCGGCATCTGCCCATCGAGGATCTGGCCTCCCCAGACGAGATGCCAGCTCGCGTCATATCCGGGGACCGCTCCGATCGCACCGATCACAAACCAGCAGGTGAGGGCGATGGCAGCAGTCAGGCCAGCTAAAAGGAATCTGCGGGTTGTCAAACTCATACGGCTGGCGCGCCTGTGCTGCCAGCCTTTGCCGCCGCTGCGCGGCTCGCCTCACGCGCAGCGCGGCGCTCCTCGCGCGTTGGCGGCATTGGAAGCGCAACGCCGAGCGCAAGCAGCACCCACGCCGCTGGGTCTTCAAAGAAGGCGGCGTAGAGCATTGAATGAACAAGCAGCGCTACAAGGCCGGCGGCTACCGCGGCGCGCGCTGTAGAGCCTCGCGCCCCACGGAACAGCTGAATCAAGGCGATGATGATCAGTGCGAGGTAAACGATCAGTCCGATAAGCCCCTGCTCGGCGGCGATTGTTACCGGCGCCGTATGTGAGGCGGTAAGTGCGGTCGGTGCGCCGGCGCTGCGTTCGTGCTGGTAAGCCTTCGCGAATCCACCCGAACCCCAACCGGCTATCGGTCGTGAACCGAACAGATCGAGGCCACCACTGACAAGGCCGGCGCGACCACTTGATTCAGAGTTGAGGACGCGTAGCGAACTGAAGTTGACGCCTGTCAATGATGGCGCGAAGGCGACGGCGAGGATCGCCGCGGCAAACAGTGCGCCAACCGTTGCCAGCGCGTAGCGGGCACGCCAGTGGAGAGCGGCGAGGGTCGCAAGTCCAGCGAGCAGGCCGATCAGACTCGATTGTGAGAGCGTCGTGAGCAGCGCCGCGAGCAGGATCGCAAGTGCTCCACAGCAGAGTGCGATGTTGCGTCCACGGACAGCGCTGAGCAGGGTTGCGGCAAGTCCGATCATTACGAGCATTAGGAAGCGGCCGTAAATGTTCGGGTCAAAGAAGACTGAATTGACGCGGAAATAGGTGTGGAACTCGTTACTGACTAGCAGCTTCGGGTTGAGCAACAGCGTTTCCGTCCAATACTCGTAGAAGCCAACGGCGCTGAATAGAAGGGCGACTCCAACAAGCACAAGTCCACAGCCACGGATCAACTCCGCCGTCCAGTTGATTCGAATCAGAAGCAGGTAGAGGACGCTGAACGGGACGTAGAAGAAGACCGCCTGCTGGAGAGCCTTACCAGGGTCAAGCGACCAGATTGCACAGAGGCCAAACAGTGCCAGCCAAGCGGCAAGCGCCCAGTCAATTGGTCGTGGTTCGCGACGCGCGTCGTCGTCACGCCTGATGATCAACGGCAGGACCCATGCGACCGCGCCCGCGGCAATAACCAGGTAGAGCGGCAGCAAGAGGTTTGCTGTTTCACCGCCGATCTCAATTGGGATTCGGAATGGAAGCGCCGCAGCGATCAGAATCGGGAGAGTTTTGCTGTTGCGCCGCAGCAGCCACGCAAGGCCGCCGACGATGAGAACACCGACTGCTGCAGCGGCAACTGCCTTGATCGGCGCCTGCCGCGCGAAGCGCAGCTGCGGTGAATCGGCAAGGTCGGCGATCAGCAGGGCTGGCGCTAGCAGGAGCGCAGCGAGGGCAATCATCGCGCGAAGGCGCTCACGCGGAGTTATTAGCGCTGTTGCGGCGACTAGCGTCACGGCAACTACTCCGGCCTTCGACGCGGGTCCGGCAAGCGCGGCGATCAAAGTGGTCACGGGGTGTTGAAGTCTACGGACAGCTCGGAAGGGCCGGTGGTTTGGTTACCGTGTCCCGCAATGCGAATTGCCCGACTGGCTGCCGTAGCCGCCATATTTGCTCTTGCTGGCTGTGGGAGCCCACGTAGTCCCTTGCTCTCAGGTGGGCAGGATCCAGTTCGCGGTGGCGCGGCCGGTTTCGCAACCTATTCGCCGCCGGTTGCTTTGCTCAACTGTCTGCGAGCGCAGCGGATCGCAGCTGTTCGTGCTGATCGCAGCACCGTTGCTGTGCTGCCACTCTCGAGTCGGCTGCGGGTTCGGTTCGCGGCGCTAGACGAGTCAGCGCAAGCTGAGCAGGCGCGGGGTATGGCCGAAGGCGCCGAGTTGATCGGCTCAGCGTTGCTTTTCGTTGGAAGCGCTCCTGATCCGAGGATCGCGCAAGTCGAATCCTGCCTTGGGCGCCGCTGATGGCTAAACAGACTGTTGCTGGGATCAAGGGTTTGGCGCAGCGAAAGACGCTGTTACTGCTAGCCGCGTCGCTCGGGCTTGCGTCGCTAACACTGCTGTTTCCTTCGACTCCTTCATACGACCCATGGGCGTGGATCATTTGGGGCCGCGAGGTCGTGCACCTTTCGCTGCTCACCGATCCGGGTCCATCATGGAAGCCGCTCCCAATCCTTTTCACGGCGCCATTTGCCCTGTTTGGTGATTCCGCGCCCGACCTCTGGCTGATCATTGCGCGGGCCGGCGGGTTCCTCGCAGTTTGGTTCGGATTTATTCTGGCCGGTCGGCTGGTCCGCAGCACATTCCCAGAGCAGTCGGGCCGCTGGGCGTTACCGCCAATTGCCGCCGGCACGATTGCCGTCCTGCTGCTGGTCACTCAGTTCGGATTCCTCAACTCGGTCGCGCTTGGTAACTCGGAGGGGTTGCTGATTGCATTTGCGCTTTGGGCGGTGATCCGCCACCTTGATGGCGACTATCGGGGCGCCTTCCTGCTCGGCGCCCTTACAGCGCTGCTTAGGCCGGAGACCTGGCCGTTCATCGGTGCCTATGGAATCTGGCTGATGGTCCGAGAGCCCCGCCAACGCAAGTTGGTAGTCGCTGTTGGAGTAACGATCCCACTGCTCTGGCTTGTGCCTGAGTACATCGGCTCGGGCAATTTCTTCCGCGCGGCGGATCGTGCTCATGACACCAAGCGGATCCTTGTCGGCTCGCTTTCACGGGCGCCGCATCCGTTTAGAGCGATTCTGCGGCTTGCGTTCAACATGCTCGGCCATATTGGCCAGGTAACGCTCGTATTTGGCGCTATCGCGACAATCTGGGCCGCGTGGCGGAAGGTGTTTTCACCGCTGGTAATCGCAGCGGTTGGCGGCACTTGGATCCTGCTTGTAGCTGCGATGACAGCAGGTGGCTATGCGGGCAACCCTCGCTATCTACTGCTTGGTACCAGCCTGCTCGAGGTGATCGCAGGCTTTGGCGTCGGTGCGCTGCTTGCTGCTCTCGCAGCGGCGGTTGCGCGGTTGGCGCCGAAGGCGGCACCGGCGGTAGTTGCGCTGGTCTGCGCCCTTGGCGTGGTGGCAGTCTTTGCGGCTAGCGGCAGCGACAAACTCTCGCGCTGGACTCACCTCAGTGACCAGCTTCGTGGCGAGGCAGATGCGCGTGGCGCACTACCTGGAGCAATTGCCGCCGCAGGTGGTCGCGAAACGATGCTGCTCTGCGGCGCGGTTACAACGCATCCGCTTCAGGTTCCGCTCGTGGCTTGGTACCTAGATGTGCCGATTGGAGAGATCGGGCTCGACGCCACCGGTCCCGGGACTGCCTTGCAGACAAGGGTTGTTGGCGGCAAGCTTGCCCCACCATCTGGCCCCCCAGGCGGGCGTCTTGTCGCAACCGTAGGAGCTTGGAATGTCCTCCAAGCGCTGCTCGCAACGCCATGGGCCGCCGGCCTGTTCGTCATTGCCCTAGTGCTCTTCAGCATTCAGCTTCGGACGAGTGCGATTGGTGCGAGCTTCTGGATGGACGAAGGACTATCGGTTGGCATTGCCTCGCACGACCTGTTCGACATTCCGTCGGTAATGAGGAATGACGGCTCACCGCCGCTCTACTACATGCTTCTCTCGGTCTGGATGGGCCTTTTCGGCAGGACTGAGGAGGCAACGCACACGCTCTCATTGGTTTCGTCGCTGCTGACTATCCCAGCGGGCCTCTGGATTGGTTGGAGCCTGTTTGGCAGGCGCGCGGGCCTTATGGCGGCGGCGCTTTTCGCGTTCAGCGCGTTCCTTACCTACTACGCTCAGGAAACGCGGATGTATTCGCTAATGGCGCTGCTTGCCCTTCTGGCAACCGGCTGCTTCATTAAGGGGTTTGTGCTCGGCAGGCGTCGCTGGCTGGTTGGGTTTGCGCTGTTCGAGGCATTGATGCTCTACACCCACGGCTGGGGGATCTTCTTCGGAATCGCTTCCGCGCTTGCGCTGATCCCGGTACTGCTCGCTAGTGATGACCGGCGCCAAGCCGCACATACGGGCGCTCCGTGGGCCAACCCGCCGCGCTTTGGGGTTGTAAAGCAGATCTCACAGGGGATCATGGGCGGCGATCGCGTCACGATCGCGCTGCTGTTCGCGGGAGTTATTGGGGTAGTAGCGATCTTTGCACCAACCCGTTCGATCAAGGTAGGCGGGGAGCTGAAGGACGCCGAAGGCGGCCCCCTTTCCGGGTCTCGGCTGCGAACCGCAATGCTTGTCCTTGTTGTGCTCGCGATCGGCTCGCTGATGGTCGCCTGGCTTGAGTCACAGTTCAAGCCGGCCTGGGTAATTCGTTACATGGCAGTTGTCGTCGGTCCAATGCTTCTGTTTGCGGCTGTTGCCGCCTCGCGCTCGGGCTGGGTCGGGATCGTCGGGATTGCTGCGGCATGTCTGCTGGCAACCGGGTCAAGTCTCGATGGCGAGCTACTCAACAAGAGCAACGCTCGCAACATTGCGACTGAGCTACGCGGCGATCTCCACCCTGGCGATCTCGTCGTCGTCGGCCAGCCGGAGCAGACGCCACTCAACTGGTACTACCTGCCGGGTGGCCTGCGGTTTGCGGACCTAACCGGTCCGAATCCAGACCCTCGGATGCTTAACTGGGTTGATGTGACCGACAAGCTCCGCGCAGCAGCGCCGCTCCCCACCTATGAGAAGTTGATCTCAAGACTGCCAATTGGATCCAATGTTGTGTTTATTCGACCGATCACCGTTGGCCTGACAAATTGGACCGCGCCATGGACGAATCTGATCCGCCTACGTTCAGCGCAGTGGGGCGGATTGTTCGAATCGGACCCGAGGCTCGTAAAGGTAAAAGCATCACCTTGGTTTTACATTCCAGCTTCAACTGTCGCTAACAACGCCGTGCTGTACCGCAAGATAGGGTCTCGCAGGTAACGAGCGCCCAGCAACGAATTTAAATAAGCCACCTCCCCCAAGAAAAGAAGCGATGACAAGCCCAAACCCTCCTATCACTCCTGAGAAGCCCGTCGTAGTCCTTGGCGGTGGCCCAGCAGGCCTGACCGCTGGCTACCTGATGGCCAAGCGCGGCATACCTGTGCTGGTACTTGAAGCGACCGACATGCTTGGAGGGATTGCCCGCACTGAGATCCGTGACGGTTACCGTTTCGACCTTGGCGGACACCGCTTCTTCACCAAGGCCGACGAAGTAAACGCGCTCTGGGATGAGATCATGGGCGACGAATTCCTCCAGCGTCCGCGGATGTCGCGCATCTACTGGAACAAGAAGTTCCTCGACTACCCCCTGCAGGGCATGGATGTCGTCAAGAAGCTTGGCCCGATCGAGCTGATCCGTGCCGGCCTTTCCTACCTTTGGGCGGCAATCACGCCTAAGGGCCCTGAGGACAACCTGGAGCAGTGGGTCTCAAACCGTTTCGGCAAGCGTCTCTACACGCTGTTCTTCAAGTCCTATACCGAGAAGGTTTGGGGAGTTCCCTGCACTGAGATTCAGGCGGAGTGGGCTGCTCAGAGGATCAAGGGCCTCTCGTTCTTCTCGGCTGCCAAGGCTGCCTTCCTTGGCAACAAGGACAACAAGATCAAGTCGCTGATCGACAAGTTCAACTACCCGCGCTATGGCCCCGGACAGATGTGGGAGCGGATGAGCGAAAAGATCACCGAGCGTGGTGGGGAAGTTCGCATGAACGCGCCGGTCTCAAAGATCAATGTTCGCGATGGTGAGGTCGTCAGCGTGATCGCTGGAGGGCAGGAGATCGCCTGCAGCCATGTTGTCTCTTCCCTCGCGCTGCGCAATACAGTCGGCTTTGCCGATCCAGAGCTTTCGGCTGAGATTCGCGATGCCGCGAAGGGCCTGCGCTACCGCGACTTCCTGACGGTTGGCCTCGTTCTCGAGGTCGACGATGTTGTCAACGAGCCCTTCCCCGACAACTGGATTTACATTCACGAGCCTGATGTGACTGCCGGGCGAATCCAGAACTTCCGTTCTTGGAGCCCATGGATGGTTCCCGATCCGGATGTGAATGAAACCTGCATTGGTCTGGAGTACTTCTGCTTCGAGGGTGACGAACTTTGGGAGATGGCTGACGAAGACCTAGTCGAGCTCGGTAAGCGCGAACTTACGCAGCTTGGTCTTGGTGACGCGAGTCGCGTCAAGCAAGGGTTTGCCGTTCGTGTTGAGAAGGCCTATCCGATGTATGACCCGGACTATGACGTCCGCGTTGGCGTGATCCGCGATTGGCTGGAAACTGTCCCGAACCTTGTCCAGGTTGGCCGTAACGGGTTGCACCGCTACAACAACTCTGACCATTCGATGCTTACTTCAATGCGAGCGGTTGAGAACATCCTTGACGGTGCAGGCCACGACATCTGGGCGGTTAACGCTGAGAGTGCCTA
>JAPLCG010000036.1 GCA_026392385.1 Solirubrobacterales bacterium | reverse complement strand
GGATACGACAACGATCGAAAATGAGCGGCCGGTCTGATGTCTCCCTTGCAGGTGCGCACAGACAGCTTCAATGTCGAATGGTCGCTCGGGGACAAGGATCAGATCGGCGCCACCGGCGAGGCCGGCCGTGCAGGCCATCCCGCCGGCATGCCTGCCCATTACTTCGACGATGATTATTCGGTCATGGGATTCGGCGGTCGTGTGTAGCCGGTCAATTGCATCGGTCGCGATCTGCACGGCGGTGTCAAACCCAAAGGTTCGGTCGGTGCCTGGCAGATCATTGTCAATCGTCTTAGGCACGCCAACAACTGGAACTCCATCGGCAGCCAGCTTTGCTGCAACGCCGAGTGTGTCTTCGCCACCGATAGCGACCAGCGCATCAACTCCGTCGCTAGCGAAACGCTCCTTAACGATCGCCGTGCCGTCGCCACCATCGGCGTACGGGTTGGTTCGGGATGAGAGCAGAATCGTGCCACCGCGTGGAAGCAACCCGGCAATATTTGCGCGTCCAAGCGGGATCGAATCACCATCAACCACTCCAGCCCACCCGCGCCGATAGCCGATCGCCTCGTGTCCATCGGCAAGCACGCGTCTTACAACAGCCCTAATAACTGCGTTAAGCCCGGGGCAATCACCGCCGCCAGTTAGTAGGGCTACTCGCATACCTAGAGAGTGACGGACTCGAGCCGCGTGTGCATTTCCCTCGCACTCACTAGAGTCATAGGCGTGGAATCGATCACCTTCAAGGCAGCGCAAAGCTGATGCGTGTCCCGCGTGACAAGCGGTTCAGCCCGTCCCAGCTGAACACCTTTGTTCAATGCCCGCGCAAGTACTCGTTCCAATATGTCGAGCGCGTGCCGATCGAGCGCAAGCCCTCCCCGCACCTCGTCTTTGGCAGTGCCATCCATGCAGCTCTTGATGCTGTCTATGCACTCCCACCAGACCAGCGGACGCTCGCGGTCGCAGAGGATGCAATGCGAGAGGCTTGGAAGGCCGACAAGGAGCGCAAGGGCGCGTTCGAATCACTTGAGGATGAGCGCGCTTGGGGGCTGAAGGGTCTCGCTTTGCTCGCTCGGATCGCCGAGACCGACGACTTCAAGCAGGCAACGCCCCGAGCATTAGAGGATTGGGCGAGCGTGATGGTTGAAGGCGATCGGGAGCTGTTTGGCAAGGTTGACCGTGTCGACGACCACGCTGAAGGCGGCGGGGTTGTCGTAATTGATTACAAGACCGGAAAGTGCCGGATTGCGGAAGATGGCCTCGGCGATGAACTCCAGGCTCAGGTCTATGCGCTCGCCGTGCAGGCGAGCATGAAGACTGCGGTTCGCGAGGTCCGGTTTGTCTTTCTTGAAGCCGAGACAGAGCGGATCTGGGAGCCAACTGAGCTTGACGAGATCGAAGCGGAGCTGCTGCGCCTGATCGACAAAATCGCCGCTACGACTGAGTTTGCTCCGGCCACCTCGCGACTTTGTGGCTGGTGCGACTACCTCGATCTCTGCCCAGCCGGCCTCGCCGAAGTTGGCTGACGGCCTACCCACGGGCAGACTGAAGAATCCGTTTGCGCCTTGCCGCTCAAACGGCGTAATGCCGACCGCGTGCGGGTAATCTCAGGTTGATGCGGTATTCCCGTGCGGTACAGATAAATCCCAACCGAAATCTGCTTTTGGCGATCGCCAGCTTGGCGGCCTTGCTCGTGTTTACGCTGCCAGTAGCAAAGGCAGAAGCTTCGCTTAAGACGATCTCCACGCAGAGCGGGCTTCCATACTCGCTTGGCGACTGGAAGATTGCTCGGAACTCGACACCTACCGCGGCTCGAACCGCACTTGGAGTTGAGGACGCCGCCGCTCCGCACGCTGGCAACAGCTGCGTTCGTCAGTGGATCTTCCGCGGCATGCGGATTGAGTTCCAGGAGTCGCGCCCTGCAAGGAAGGCTTGCGTGGTCGGAAATGGCTTCGCAACCAGCTTCAGTGTCTTTGGCGAAGCGGGCAGGGCGAACTGGCAGACCGGTCTGCGTCTGCGGGTCGGCGATTCTGTCGCTCGACTTCGCGGCCTTTACCCGCAGGCGGTCTTCACGGCCGGACGCTGGGTGCTCGCCGACTTTCCAAAGCTTCCACCTTGGGGTCGGCTCAGGGGTGCCACGCTTACAACTGGTGCGTCGGTTGTCGCCCGGGTCAGTGCCGGCCGCGTTTCGAGCCTCGTCTACTCGGTTGTCGCCGCAGATGCGCTCGAAGTTGGAGTCATGCCGCACATCACCAACTAGATTCGTAACTCAGCGCCGGGTCAGGTGCCACTTGCCGCAGTACTGGCAGCGATATGGCCGCATTTGATGAGCCGATGGATCCTGAGCCTTAACCCAGCCAGCAGCACGGCTAGCCTCAGCCTCGGTCGCATAGCGGCCACTCTTCCCCTCACACTGGAGCTGTCCTTGCACCGTCTGGCGCTGGCGACTAGCCTCGGCTGCCGACTCAGGCGTAGCCCGTTTTGATCTCGCTTTGCGCCTGCCCATGAGTTGATTCTAGGCGCCGATTAGGCAGCCGAAGGCGGACGTTCAAGATCACCCGCGAGGCTTACTCGTCGTTAGTGAGGTCGGATCTTGGCTAGGGTCTCCGAATGCCCAATACCGCCACACCTCCTAGCAGCGAATCCGCCGCGACTCCTCCAGTCAGCCTCGCCGACCAACAGCTTCCCCACGACAACCCGCATCACACACGTCGCTGGACGATCCTCGCCGTAATTGGCGTCGCCCAGTTGATGGTCGTACTCGACGCAACGATCGTCAACATTGCGCTTCCTTCCGCCCAAGCAGACCTGGGGTTCAGCGATGCATCGCGCCAATGGGTTGTAACCGCCTATGCGCTTGCATTTGGCGGTCTACTCCTACTCGGCGGACGCCTGTCCGACCTGTTCGGTCGCAAGTGGACCTTTATTGGCGGCCTTGTCGGATTCTCTCTGGCATCGGCACTTGGCGGGTCCGCTGACACCTTTGGGCTGCTCGTCGCCTCGCGGGCACTGCAGGGAGCCTTCGGCGCGATTCTCGCTCCGGCTGCGCTCTCCTTGCTGGCAACAATCTTCACCGATGGGAAGGAACGCGGAACAGCGTTCGCAATCTTCGGCGCGATCAGCGGCGGTGGCGCCGCCGTCGGACTGCTGCTCGGCGGGGTCCTAACCCAATACCTATCTTGGCGCTGGTGCCTGTATGTGAACCTTCTCTTCGCACTGCCAGCGGCTGTGGCAGGACTATTCCTGCTGCACAATATTCGCTCGGCAGCAGATGCCTTCCTCGACATCCCAGGGACGATCCTCGCCTCTGCTGGGCTGATAACGCTCGTCTACGGTTTTGCAAAGGCTGAGAGCGATGGCTGGGGTGCGACGGTGACGCTCTGCTTCCTTGGCGCATCAATCGTGCTACTCGCGCTGTTTGTCTTCTGGATGACACGCGCAAAGCACCCATTGCTCCCGCTGCGAGTCGTGCTTGATCGCAACCGCGGAGGCTCCTACCTGACGATTCTGCTTGCCGGACTTGGAATCTTTGGCGTATTCCTCTTCCTTACCTATTACATGCAACAGAATCTCGGCTTTTCGCCGATCCGAACTGGCTTTGCATTCGTGCCAATGCCTGTTTCGATCGTGACCGCTTCGATTGTCGCCCAGACTCGGCTCCTGCCACGCGTTGGTCCGCGACCGCTCGTCGTGTTCGGCATGTTGATGGGCGTTCTTGGCATGTCCTACCTCGCCCAGCTTGATCCAACCTCTGGCTACTGGGTTGATGTGTTGCCAGCGCTAGTGATTCTTGGGATTGGCTTTGGCAACATTTTTGCTACGGCGATCAACACTGCAACGCTTGGCGTTCTAGCTGAGGATTCCGGTGTTGCGTCCGCGCTGGTAAACACCTGCCAGCAGGTCGGCGGTGCCGCGGGCACGGCGCTGCTCAGCACAATCGCCCTGACAGCAACAAAGAACTTCGTAGGCGGGAAGTCTGCAGCCGAGGTTCATGGCTACACGGTTGCCTTCTGGTTCAGCGCAGCGATCTTCCTCGTCGGCGCAATTGTCGCCGGATTGCTGTTGCGCCCAGGTCGGATTGATCCGCAGCACGGCGGAGCCGTCGGCGCCCACTAACTGTCAGCAAATCAGCGAATCAGGACGATTCGCGTAGCGGGCGTTGGGTCAACATTGCCAGCGCGGTCAACGGTTCTGACCCTGAAGGTGTGGTAGCCCTTTGTCAGAGCGGCAACTGGCGACCAAGGCGAGCTGCAGCGAGCAAAGGCAGCGAGGTCAAATGTGCAGCTGTAGTAGTAGCGGTCGCTGTTCGCAGAGGTGAACGTATACGCGGGACGTCGGCTGGTCGTTACCGTCGGCCCGGTCAGAATGCGCGTGTCGGGCGGGATCGTGTCAACAGTAAAGCTGCGTGTCGCCGGCGTTGGATCAACGTTGTTGGCGGCATCGATTGCCCGAATTGAAACGCTGTGTGTTCCCTGCCCGAGTGAGCTGTATGTCTCAGGGTTCGTGCATGAGTGCGCCGTACCCCCGTCAATTGCACATGTGAAGCGCGACCCATCCTCAGAAGAGGCAAACCTGAAAGTGGCGCTAGCTGTCGCAATCAATCCAGATGGCCCAGCTGTGATTGTTGTCTGCGGCGGGGTTGTATCTGGTCCGGGCCCAGCTGAACAGCTATAGATGCTGACATCATCGATAAACCAACCCTTCGGTGATTGGTTATCACCCCAGCTCCAGTTCTCATTGGCCGTGTCGGTTGCCATCCGGAAGCGGAATCGGATACTCCGACCAGCAAATGATGAGAGGTTGATTCGCGTCGCAACATAGCCGTAGCTTTGGCCGACGAATGCGCTGCGCCCAGATAACGGGCTGTCTGAGAGCGTCGACAGGCTGCCGCCGTAACCGCCTGCCTCGATTAGTGGGCTCGCGTCGCTCCATGTGCTGCCAGCGTTCGTCGAGTACTCAATAACTCCACCGTCATACGTACCGGAATCACCTACACCAGCTGTGCCGGGCGACCGCTGTTCGAAACCGTAGGCGTGCCGGAAGTGGAAGTAACCATTGGCTGGAACGGTCACATCGGTTGGCATCGAAATCACATTGTCGCTGCGTGTCACCTGGTCGTCTATCCATAGGTTGGTCGTACCGCCCGTCGCATAGGTCGCATCTAGGCCAGGGTCAGATGAGTAGGTCCAGAACTGCGACCCCAGCAGCGACTTAGTAGCCCAGCGGGTTCCGGATGGGTTCTCAAAGCCATCGCTCCACGTGTTTGTCGATGCGCCCGAAACGCAGCGAACCGCCTTCACATTCGGCGCACTTGGCGGTGGCGTCAGTAGCTCCGTCGCAGCGACGGCGGAATCAACTTGGAGGCAATCGCTTTCGGATATTCCATCAGTACCGATCAGAGCGCGGCAGGCCTGCGGCAGTGCGACGCCAAGGTCTGAGTAATCAGATGCTGAGCGAAGCAGCAGTGCTGCTTCGTACCAAAGCCGCTTTGACTTAACGAGGCCAATTCCGGTGATCGTCTGACCATTAAAAGTTCCTCCGTCAGCAATCAGGAAGGCTGTCTTGTTACCCACGCCACTGTTCGTATGGACGCCACCATCATCGCTGGCGCTTGAGTCCTGCGTGTAGCGCGAACTTGTCATCTTGTCCGGGTCACCGAACTGCGTTGGATCAGACATGCTTCGAATCGATCCACCCGGCAGATCCTCGCCCATCTGCCACTTGACTCCATCTGAGTCATTGCCACTTGAGTTTGATTGGTCAACGAACTCTCCGAAGATGTCGGATAGCGACTCGTTGATTGCGCCTGATTGGTAGTAGTAAAAGAGATTCGATGTGTACTGAGTGAACCCGTGCGTTAGTTCGTGAGCCGCAACATCATCAGATGAGGCGTAGCCCGAGCCGAAGACCATCTGCGTCCCGTTCCAGAAAGCATTTTCGTAGGGGCAACCGCTCTTGCAGTAGCGAACGGTTGAATCGAGTCTCAGGCCCTTGTTATCAATGCTGTCACGTCCAAGCCCTTTGAATAAAGCGTATGTATCTCCGACATGGTCATACGCATTGTTGGCATCGGCTACAGCAGTAGTTGATCCACCCTCAGTGCGGATCGGGGTTGTGCACGGCAACTGTGCCGACGAGTTGTTCGCGTCGCAGACCCGCCTGTCTAGTGCGGTCTCAATCATGTTGATCCGAAGAAGAACCGCCCCAGTGTTTGCGTCAATCAGGATCTGCTTGCGCAGTGGCGAGTTGCCAGTGCGCGAAACGATCATCGACCAAACGAGTCGCCCACCTGGCCTACCTGGGCCTCCGAGGATCCGTGGATCGAAGATCGCTCGCTCGGGTTTTGTGACTGATATTCCAGCTCGACTGCCAGTGCCTGCGGAATCGTCAAGAGCACTCTTCGCCGCCGTACGACTGTCGATCTGAGCGTCCGTGCTGGGAATGCTGCCAGCCAGCGTTTCAGCACTTGCGGCAACTACTCTGCGATCGGCTGACACCGCGAGAACTGCTTCGCCGCCGAGCACCTTGACTCCCGAATGAACCTCTGCGAAGCGGACGATTGTCTGTCCTGCTGCTGCTCCCGGCTCCTGGCGAACTGGCCGCAAAGCTGCAACGGATGTTGACCCGCTGATCTCAGGGTGCTGATCGAGCCATTGGCGCGCGACAGCAACCGGGCTGCTGGCGTGTGTCGTGCCGATCGGAGCTGAGACCGTAAACCGATGATTAGCAACAGATTGCGCAGCAGGCGCGGCCTCGCTCCCGGCGCTGGTCCCGGCCGTCGCTCCCGTCCCGTGACCACCATCAAGGGCTACAGCCACTACCGCAACCGTCGCCGCCAACCCAGCGACAATGGTTGTTCGACTGGGGACTCTCACGGAATGAGTCTAGGGCCTGACCAACACGATGAGCGTCGGTTGACAGATGGGGCAGCTACCATCCGCAGGCACGCAAATCAACGAATTGGAGCTGCCGCATGCACCTCGCCCTTTCCACGCCTACATATGGCCTTTTCGCTGTCATCTACTTTGTCCTGCTGGTCGTGCTGGGCGTTACGTCGCTTCGCAAGGGACATTGGGTGATGTTCATTCTTGGCATATTC
>JAPLCG010000087.1 GCA_026392385.1 Solirubrobacterales bacterium | reverse complement strand
GTGAACTTCCATCGGCTCACCTATCGACCTGCCAAGACAGTCGTTAGCGTCGCAGGGGACTTCGACGAACAGGCAATCATCGATCGTCTCGAACAGATCAGAACGTCAAGTAGTTCTAGAAGTGACTCGCCCTTGCCATCGACGGAGAGGTCGCCGACCTCACAGACAGTCGAGCGCGACACTGAGCAGACCCATATCTGTATCGGGAGCAGCGGACCAGGCATGCTGGCCAGCCAGCGGTACGAGCTGAGAGTGCTGGATCAGATCCTCGGAGGAGGTGCATCATCGAGGCTGTTCACGAGGATCCGTGAGCAGCTGGGCTTGGCTTACGACACGCACTCATTTGTTTCGTTTGCCTCCGATCTGAGCGAACTGGGTGTCTACGTAGCCACACGCCCAGAGAATGCGGCTGCGGCTGCTGAAGAGCTTGGAAATCAGGTGCGAGCCATTCGGAGCGACGCGATCACTGAGGATGAGTTCGAGAATGCTCGTGCATCACTGCTAAGTCGAATTCGTCTTGCGTCAGAGAGCGTAAGTGATCGTTCGCTTCGACTAGCAGCGGACCTAACGGTTGGCCGCAAACCACTAGGAGACCTTGAACTTGAAGCCAAGGTAGAGTCAGTCGCAGTGGACGATGTGCGAAACATTGCTGAGAGCGTCTGGGCCCCTGATCAACTTTCGGCGGCCTGCATCGGGCCTTCAACAGAAGCAGCGGAAATTGCCTTAGCGGCCGCTGGCTGCAACGGTGGCAAGCTTTGATCTCCGTCGTTGTCACCGGGTCCGAAGGTCGGATGGGGTCACAGGCCTGCGATGCGATCGAGAACGCCGACGACCTTCAACTGGTGGGCCGGGCTGACCCTGCGCTGGGGGTCTCGCTTGAGGATTTGATTGATCAGGCGGACGTAATGGTCGACTTCACAGTCCCAGAGGCCGCACTTGGGAACATCAGAACTGCTGCAGCTGCAGGCGTGCACTCGGTCGTTGGAACCACAGGCTTTGACTTGGATGCTCTCGACGAGATAACCGGTGCCAATATTCTCGTTGCTCCAAACTTTGCACTAGGTGCAGTACTAATGATGCGCTTTGCAGCAGAGGCCGCAGCAGTCTTTGGTTCAGCCGAGATCATTGAGCTCCACCATGATCGAAAGCTCGATATCCCGTCCGGGACAGCAGCACTTACTGCTGAACGGATTGAGGCGGTCTCAGGCACAAATGTCCCAATCCATTCGGTAAGGCTGCCCGGTCTTGTGGCACACCAAGAGGTGATCTTTGGTTCGCTTGGAGAGACACTGACCATCCGACACGACAGCATCGATCGAAGCTGTTTCATGCCTGGCGTCCTGCTCGCTGTTAGGCGGGTAGGGGGACTTGATCAGTCGCCTGCGATCGGACTGGAGACTGTCCTATGAGCAAACTTGGAACCGTGATCACCGCGATGGTTACGCCGTTCTCTGAGGATGGGCGCTCAATCGACGAGGTCGGAGCAAGCAAACTTCTTGAGCATCTGATCGAAAACGGCTCGGACGGCGTCGTTATCGCCGGGACCACGGGTGAAGCTCCAACCTTGAGCGATGACGAACAGGTCTCACTCGTTGAACTTGCAGTCAACCAGGCCGCTGGACGGTTAACGATTATTGCCGGCGCTGGCTCTAATGACACGCGCCACGCTGTCCATCTCACAGAGCGTGTAGCAGCAGCCGGCGCTGACGCGATCCTCAGCGTCACTCCGTACTACAACAGACCTGAGCAGCGAGGAATCCATGCGCACTTCGAAGCCGTCGCTTCGGCTAGCGACCTGCCGGTGATCCTTTACAACGTTCCATCGCGGACGGGGACAGACATGTCTGACGAACTTTGCCGCGAAATCGGTAATCGGAACGAGACAGTCGTCGGGATCAAGCAGGCGCGTTCCGGCGTGCCAAACAAAATCGACGGGCTTGACCTTTATGCGGGCAACGATGACAGCTTCGCCGCTGCACTCGACAATGGGGCGGTAGGAGGAATCCTCGTGGCCAGTCACATCATTGGCAAGCAGATGCGATCAATGGCTCTCGAGCCCGAGAATCGTTCCCAACTTGATGCACAGATGCGCTCTCTTTACGATGCGCTGGGCGTAACAACCAACCCGATCCCGAT
>JAPLCG010000123.1 GCA_026392385.1 Solirubrobacterales bacterium | reverse complement strand
ACGCTCGCCAACGGGTGGCCCGGGTAAAGAAAGACCGGGTGAACCCGAACCGAAAGCGCGTCGCCAACCCGCTCGGCGCTGGCGACCAACTTCAAGCCGAGACCAAGTTCGGAGGCGTACTCAATGTCATCAGGCTGGATTCGCTCAATTCCCTCGCGCCCAACCTGATCGACGTGCACTGGCGTGCCGAACGCAAGCCTCGCCAGAATCGCAATCTTTGCGGCCGCATCAATGCCAGCTACATCCTCGGTTGGATCGGCCTCGGCATAGCCAAGCGACTGGGCCTCTGCGAGCGCCTCGGCATAGCTGGCTCCAGTTCGGGCCATCTCACTAAGAATGAAGTTGGTCGTTCCGTTGACGATCCCGTGAATCCGATCAATCCGCGCTCCGGCGAGTGATCCAGTCAGTACGGCGATCACAGGGACTACGCCAGCGACCGCCGCCTCAAAGCGCAGTTGCACACCGTGTTCCGCTGCCAGCGCCCAGAGTTCGTCGCCATGTCGGCTAAGCAATTGCTTGTTGGCAGTCACAACATGCCGTCCGGCCTTAAGCGCCTGCTCGACATAGTCGCGTGCCGGATCAAGCCCGCCCATAACTTCAACAATCACATCCGAATCGTTAAGGATCTGTTCGAAATCACCGCTTGATCGGGTCAAGATTCCTGCTAGCTCAGGCATTCGGCCGGTGGTGGCAGCAACTGCCTCGGCTCGCTCGCCGATCAATTGTTCAAAGGCGCCGCCAACGGTTCCGCATCCGAGTAGTCCAATGCGCAGTGGTTCAGGCATCTCGATCACCAACGCTTCTAACCGGGTCGCCGATCTCGCGGCCAAGCAAGTCATCGAACCGCTCGCGTCTGACAATCAGGCGCGACTTTCCACCGCTGACAAGCACAATCGGCGGCCGCAGAGCAGCGTTGTAGTTGTTTGCCATCGAGTGACCGTAGGCGCCGGTGACCGGCACAGCAAGCGTGTCGCCTCGCTTTGGTGCCGGCAGGTTTGCGTCGGAAACAATCTCGTCGCCCGATTCGCAGTGCTTACCAACAACTCTGGCTGGCGTGTCAGGCCGTTCACCGACCCGATCAGCAATCAATGCCTCGTAGCGTGACCCATAGGCCAGTGGTCTGAGGTTGTCGCTAATTCCACCATCAACAGCTACCCAGGTTGAGACGTTCCGCTTAACACCCTCAACCGAGTAGAGCGTCACACCAGCCGCAGCTGTCAACGCACGCCCAGGCTCGAGCATCAGTTTTACGCCTTCACCGAAGCAGTCACGTGCAGCAGCTGCAGCACCTGCGACGAACGCTTCAATATCGCCTTGCGGATCACCATCACAGTAAGCAACACCCAAGCCTCCGCCGAGGTTCACAACCGGGAAGCTGCCAAGTGGCGCGATCGCTTCAGCCGCTCGCCGAATCGCATCGGTGTCGCCAAGTTGAGATCCAACATGCAGATGCAAACCGACCAGTTCAAGCGAATCGGCTGCCTCGATCAGCTCAATTACGGCAGGCGCCTCGATCAGGTTAACCCCGAACTTTGAATCCTCCTGACCGGTTGAGATCGCTGCGATTGTGTCGCCTTCGACTCCCGGCGTGACCCGCAGGAGCACCTTCTGGTGGACTCCAGCGGAAGCAGCTGCCGCATTGATCCGCACCACTTCATCAGCTGCATCAACGACGATCAGCCCAACACCAACGGATAGAGCATCAGCGATATCGGCGTCACTCTTAGCGTTTCCGTGGAAGAGGATGCCTTCAGGAGGCACGCCACCGTGCAGAGCTAAGCGGAGCTCGCCAGCGGAAGTCACATCGCAGCCAATGCCGAGTTCAGCGAACAGCCCGCAGACAGCCGCAACCGGACACGCCTTAGAGGCGAACATGACCTGGCCATCAAGGCCGCTTGCCTCGAGTGCGTTGACGAATCGCGTTGCGCGGTCACGGAGATCATCCTCGACCATTACGTAGAGCGGAGTCCCGTATTCGCGGGCAAGCTCAACCGAATCGCAGCCACCGAGCAGCAGGTGGCCATTGGGGCCAATTTCGCTGCCAAATGGCAGAACGCTGCTGAGGGTTGTTGTGCTCACTATTTGATGATCGCACGGCGGGCCGGTTAGCTGCTGGTCTGGGAACGACCTAACCCGCCACCACGGGCAATTACAAGCAACCAAACTGCGCCTCCAAGACCAAGGAACAGCGACCAGAGCTGCGGCTGGGTAAGGCCAAGGACTACTGCGTCGTTACGCCGCACCAATTCGATCAGCAGCCTTTCGGCGCTGGCAGCCACAACCCAAAGCGCAAAGAGGGCGCCAGGCTTAAGACTGTTGCGAAGCCGCCAGAGCGCGAGTGCAACGAACCCCATAAACAGCGTTTCGTAGATTGGAGTTGGGTGGACGAGCTCCCCCGCAGGCGTTGGAACGGTTCCATCTGGGTAGCCCATTGCCCATGGAAGTGACGAGGAACTGCCGTAATCTCCGTCTCCGGATATCTGGCAACCGATACGACCGATCGCATAGCCGAGCGCAAGGCAGGGAGCAGCAACATCGAACATCGTGATCTTAGGAAGCTTGCGCCAGACCGTCCAGATGAAGACAGCGAGCACGCCACCGAATAATCCTCCGTACCAAGTCAATCCTGAACCGGAAACAAGGCTGCCGAGCGGATCCTCGGAAACGGTTGAGAGGTTGTCGAGCATCCAATAGAGCCGCGCACCGATCAGCCCACCTGCTAGTGCTGAGATAACCGTCTCCCATGCCCATTCAGGCTTCCAGCCAAGTTCCTTAAAGCGCCGCTGTGCGACAGCACGCCAAGCGAGGAAGCTCAGCGCGAAAAACAACCCAAAGGTCGTTGAGTGGCCCGTGCTGCCAACAAGACCAATTATCTGCCCCTGCGAAACGCTCTGACCAACCGAGACATTGATCTGTGACTGGTGGCCGTAACAGGTTGATACGCCACCACCATGGCCGATGCACGTGTAGTTGCCGTAGCCACCTGTCCAGCCGGCAATCTGCACGGTGCCGCCGCCGGCTGCCCTAATTGGGGTTCCAGTTGAAGCACTGATGTCGATTCCCGGATGGCATGACTCCCATGCTCTCGGCTCACAGAATGGTGATGTGATCGGCCCATCAATCGGCCAGATGAACTGGCCTGAACCGGCGCGTATTGGACCCGCCTGGACTGCTCCGCCACTGCCCTGCAGCTGTCCTGTAACGGAAGCGATGTCACTGTCAATCGTGTCGATCTCGTCGTGAAGTGCCTTTGAATCAGCCTTGACTGAGTCAAGTGCGCTCTGCCGCTCAGCACGGGCTCCAGCCCAAGCCTGCTGACGGGCTTCAAGGCGGTTACGGACCGCTGCTACCTCATTACGGCGAGTAAGAATCTCATTTGCGACACGCTGACTACGGGCCTCCATGCCGGCAAGCCGCTTGGCAACAACGGCCATTTCAGCGCGATCCTTGGCAACAGTCGTGATAATTGAACGGTCTTGAGCGCCAATGCGGCGAAGGAACTCACGGTCTTCAACGAGCTGAGCGAATCCATCGCTGTGCAGAACAACGGTCAGCAGGTCAGGGCGGTCCGACTGATAGAGCTGAACAAGCCTGCGGGCAAGAATCTTGCGCGACGAAACAAGTCGCGCCTTCAGGGCTGCGAGTCGCGATTCAGAGCGGCGGTGCTCAGACTGGATCGCACGCAACTCGGCGACTGCCCCGTCAAGCTTCGCCTGAACTCCAGCCTGACGATTACGAAGCGTCGTGATTCCACCTTGAAGGCCGTTGATCTTTGAAGTGAAGCCAGCGATCGTCGAGGAAAGCACGCGAGCCTTTCCGTCCTTCTTCTCGAGCTTGCTCTGCGCGGCGTCACGCTCCTGGCGAAGTGTGCTGACTGACTTGGCCCCAGCAGCGGGTACCAAGGCAGCTACCGAAGCAGCGGCAAGGACCGCAATTGCGGAATGGCGCAGCGCGCGCGTCATTGTTTGGTTTCCCGGTTTACTTTGCATTTCCAGTTAGCCTGCGGAGTTAGCTGACGGGCTCGCGATTTCTCGCTATGCCGCTTTTAAACGGCGATTCGCCCCGGGACTGATTGGGTCCCCCGCTTCCTAATGGCTGACCATCAGGAACTCGGCTAAAACAACAGTAGCAAGTTCATGCTGGCGAATCAAATCGCTCAGCGCTCAAATGCACGGCGATTTGCAGGTAGTTCTAAAGTCCGGCTGGGTGGCGGACGGAATAACCGCGGCCGCTGCGAAGGTCTGACTGCCAGCGCGAAGGTGATGCGCCCGATGTATCAAAGCGCGCACCAGCGACCTCTAGAAAGACATGGCCAGAGTTCGCATAGATCGTGACCCACTTGCCGCGGCCTTTCCGTCCCCACGATGCAAATTCACCAGAGACGAGGGTTGTGTTGAGCAGTCCCGCTTCGTGAAGAGCGAAGCTGGGGAACAGTCATAGCCAGGAACACGCCATGAGCCGTGCGCACCTCCCCAGAGGTACTTGAGCGAACGAATCTGGTTTCCACCCCAGACAATCTTCTTGACAGCAGCGGGTGCTGCGAGCGGCGCATACGCAAGACCGTGCTTGACGACGACCTTCGTTCCCTTGACGGTCGGCTGGCCTGGACGGCTTGCCGGCATTGGCGTATCTGGGCTTGCCCCACCGTCAATTGCGAGCGCCGGTGTGGCCATCATCAGAGTGACGAAGAACGCTGTGGCTGTTGTTTTACGCAGATAGCTCATGTTGTTGGTTTCCTGCTGTTGCTGCTGTGTTGCCGCCGGAGTTAGCTGACGGGCTAGCGCTGGAATTGCGCTTCCCACGACTCTGCGTGGAATTAGCCCCTGGGAATCTTGGTTCCCCCGGTCGCTGAGAATCAACTCAACGATTTGGCGATTCGTAAAGCTACCACAGCCGCGGACGGAATCCTGCCTCGATTCCGTGAAGGCGTCCGTTTCAACCACCCGGAACAGTCGCTGCGCGGCTAATGTCCGAGGCAATGAACTCCCCGAAGACGGCCTTCGCCGTGGCATTCGCAGTCTCTTGCTCAATCGCAGTAGCAGCCTGCGGCGGAGACCCAGACTCACTTGGCAGCAGTGGCAATGGCTCAACGGCCGGCTTCCCAACATCAGCAACTAAGAACACAACTCGTGTTGGTGGCAGCAACCCAACCGAGGATGCCGCGGCCGTAGCATTGGCCGTCTGGCCGGGCGGAGGCCAGCGGCCCCGCTCAGTCACCCTCCTCCCGGGCAACTGGCAGTCAGCAATTGCCGCAACTCCCTTGATCGCGGAGCCGTTTAGATCAGCCCTGCTTTTTGCTCCCGACGGAGACGTACCGGATGTCACGCAGTCAACTCTCGACCGACTCAACCCAACCGGTGTGCGATCCGCAGCAGGCGTCAAGCGGATCCGGATTGATGACGCAGGTGACCCCGGTAATACGCAACAGATCGCAGCCCAGGATCCTGCCTCGCTAGCTGATGCCGTTGACCGCTCACGACTAGGCGGCGGCGCACGACTTGGCAATTCAGTTGTTGTTGTGGGCGAGAATGACGCGGCTTGGGCTATGCCAGCCGCAGGATGGGCGGCTCGCAGCGGTGATCCGGTTCTGTTTACCCAGCAGAACGCGGTCCCAGCGCCGACCGCTGCAGCAATCAAACGTCGTGGCAGGCCACTGATCATGCTGCTGGCACCGACCAGCGAGGCTTCACTGTCCGTCGAGAAGCAACTTGGCAGGTTGGGAACGGTCCGAAGGATCACTGCCGCCAACCCACTTCTCGCATCAATTGAGTTCGCTCGCTTCCGCGATGGCGATGCCGGCTGGGGTGTTGTTGATCCAGGCCACGGCCTTGTGATTGCCTCCCAATCGCGGCCGCTCGACGCAGCCGCCTCGGCCGCCCTCTCAGGATCAGGCAGCTACGGGCCGATGCTGGTAGCCCCGAAAGCAGATGACCTGCCGATTCAGCTTGCCCAGTACTTGCTTGATATTCAGCCGGGCTATCGCGGTGACCCGTCACGCGGCCTCTACAATCACGGCTGGCTGATTGGTGACACTGACACCTTCAGCGAGGAGCAGCAAGCGAAGCTTGATGCACTGCTTGAAATAAGCCAAGCCAAGGAACTAACAACGCAATGAGTAGCTACGAATCCCCCGAACTGAGCAGTCCAAACCACCGGGTAACGGTTGAGGACATTGACAAACTGACTGGGGCAACAACTCCCCACTTTGCGCTGCAGGTCAGAGAGCGAATCAAGAAACTGATCGCCGACCTTCCAGCCGACGACCCAGCCAGAGTGGCAGGTGATCAAGAGATCGCTCGACTTAGCGGACTTGGCAGCAGCGGCGAAGTTCGTGGCACACCAAACGAGCCAACGCTAACTCCGCTCGACTCCGTAACGCAAGACGACTGACCGATGCGCGCCGGACTGTTCCTTGGTTACTGGCCGTGGTTCACACCCGAGGAGCAGGCTGAGTACGCGGTCCTTGCCGACCGCCTCGGCCTGTCGACCGTTTGGATCAGTGAGGCTTGGGGGCTTGATGCAGTCTCAGTTCTTGGCAGCCTGACCGCGCTGACCGACCAGATTTCACTTGGTAGCGGATTGATGCAGATTCCAGCGCGGCAACCAGCCGCAACGGCAATGGCCGCAACGTCGCTCGATGTGCTCTCAAAAGGACGATTCAAGCTCGGCCTTGGCCTTTCCGGTCCACAGGTCTCTGAGGGTTGGTACGGCGTACCGTTTGAAAAGCCGGTGACTCGAACACGCGAGTATGTGGAGATTGTTCGCAAGGCAATGAACGGTGAGAAGCTCACTTATGAAGGCGAGTTTTGGACTATTCCCTCCGATCCTGACAAGGGTCTTGGGCTCGGCAAGCCGCTGCGGCTACTCGGCAGGCCCGTCCAAGAGAAGGTCCCGATCTACTTGGGCGCGATCGGACCACGCGCAGTTGAACAGGTCGGCGAGATCGCCGACGGCTGGCTTCCATTCATGTACAGCCCACACAACCCATCAATTCTGCGCGACCCCTTGCACCGAGGTGCTGAAAAGGCCGGTCGTGACCCGGATGAGATTGACATCTCCGCCGTGATCCCAGTCGCCGTTGCCAATACCGTTGAGGAGGCTCGCGAAGCAACTAGGCCGTGGCTTGCCTTCTACCTCGGGGCAATGGGAGCAAAGGGCAAGAACTTTTATGTCGATCTAGCTGAGAAATACGGCGTCGGCGAGTCGGCACGGGCTTGCCAGGAAGCATTCCTCGGCGGCGACAGGCTCGGCGCCGCTGCTGCTCTAAGTGACGAGCTGATTGACCTTGGCACGATTTCAACGACAGCTGATGAGCTCGCCGACCGAATCGCAGAGTTTGAAGGAATTGGCGTTGATGAAATTGGCGCCATCCCTTGCGGTGATGCGGAGATGAAGGAACAGACGATCCGCCAGCTTGCTGCAGCCGTTGCCTGAGTCAATTTCACTGCTCTACGACCGCGAGTGCGGATTCTGCCGGTGGTCGGTCGCAAAACTGCTGCAGCTTTCGAATCCGGGATCACTGCAGCCGGTTGCCATCCAGTCAGTCGAGGGAGAGAACCTTCTCACCGGCCTGCCTCCCGGGCAGTGGCTTACCAGCGCACGCGCAGTGCTCGGAGATGGAACTGTCCTTTCAGGAGGAAGATCGGAAGAGC
>JAPLCG010000063.1 GCA_026392385.1 Solirubrobacterales bacterium | reverse complement strand
TAGATCTCCTCCGCGACTGGGTGATAGTGCTCGTCGGTCTCGCCGCCAATTGGAAGCGATGCCTCAGCGAGTGATTGGCGCTCGGCTTGCGTCCAACTTGGGTGGGCAAGCTCGCGGATCGTTGAACCATCCTCCGAGGTGAAGGGTTGAAGCTCGTCAAGGTGTGGAACCTGTGCCATTGGCGCGCAGCATAGCCGTGGACGGCAGCGCTTGTGCCGCGCCGCGTATGCTGCGGCCCAGTGGCGTCAACATTCCCTGTACCCGGAAGTGAGCAGGCGATCCGCCTCGTGCTGCTTGGTTCCGGCGAGCTTGGCCGCGAGGTGGCGATTGAGGCTATGCGGCTTGGCTGTGAAGTGGTCGCAGTTGATCGTTACGCCGGCGCTCCAGCGATGCAAGTCGCAGACCGCTTTGCCGTGATTGATATGACAGATCCTGCCGCGCTACGAGAGATGCTCGAGAGCGAGATGGCACGGCCGTGCGGCGAATTGATTGTTATCCCTGAGATCGAGGCGATCGCCACGGCGGTACTTCTCGAACTTGAAGGCAATGGACTACGAGTCGTGCCAACAGCGCGTGCCACGCAGCTGACGATGGATCGCGAAGGAATCCGGAGGCTGGCAGCTGAGCAGCTCGGACTTGCGACCTCGCCATATCGCTTCTGCGACAGCCTTGAGGAGCTCGAGCAGGCAGTCCTGGAAGTCGGCGTGCCATGCGTCGTCAAGCCAGTTATGTCCTCATCCGGCAAGGGGCAGTCAGTAATCAAGGAAGCCGGCGGCGGCAATGCTGCTTGGGAGTACGCCCAGCAGGCTGGTAGGACCGGTGCTGGCCGCGTCATCGTTGAAGGGTTTGTCGACTTTGACTATGAGATAACGCTGCTTACAGTCAGGCATCAGGCAGGGACGAGCTTCTGCCAGCCGATCGGCCATATTCAGGTTGATGGCGACTACCGTGAAAGCTGGCAGCCGCAGCCGATGAGCGGCGCGGCGTTGACGGCCGCGCAACAGATTGCGAGTTCAGTCACCGAGGCGCTCGGTGGGTTTGGCCTGTTTGGCGTTGAGCTTTTTATCCGCGGCGATCAGGTGCTGTTCAGCGAGGTTTCACCTCGCCCGCATGACACCGGAATGGTGACGATGGCTACGCAGCAGCTCTCAGAGTTTACCTTGCATGTAAGGGCAGTACTCGGTCTTCCCGTGCCGGATGGCGTAATCCCAATTCGATCTGCTGGAGCAAGCGCCGTTGTACTTGCTGAGGGCGAGTCGCAGTCGCCGGTAATTGGTGGCGTCAGCGAGGCGCTCGCGGCGGCCCCGGATAGTGATTTGCGCCTGTTTGGAAAGCCTGACTCACGCCCCGGCCGCAGGATGGGAGTTGCGTTGGCGACAGCGGATAGCGTTGAGCTTGCCCGTGAGCGGGCGAGAGCGGTTGCGGCCGCAGTTGAAGTTAGCTAGCGAACGCCGACGCGCTGCACGCCATTGAAGTTCGCCGTGATCAGGTCACGGTTCTCGCCAGCAGTTGGGAAGGCAACTGACTGGCCGAAGACAGGCAGGCGCGCGCGCGAGCGCTCCACGCCGGTTTCAATGTCAACGAGCGCGACATCCTCGCCACCAATCAGCTTGGCAAGCTTTGCCTCCATCGCTGGCTTGCGCTCGCCGCTTCGCCGCAGATGGTCTGACAGTCCCGATTCGAGCAGCCGTGAGCCGGCCCGGGTGTGCAGAGGCCAAGGAGTGCGGTGATCGAACAGCACCAACTCGCCGCTGTCAGGGAAGCGCATCAGGTGAGGCCCAGTGTGGAAGCTCCCTGACCAGCGTGGCGTTGGTGCGATCGCCGGGTCGGTGGGGATGTCAAACGCGCGGACGTGGCCGCCCGCTGAGTCGTAGCCAACGGCAATCATTCGATCCGGGTCGACGAGCGGTGGGTTCGTTACCGAACCGAAGGGGCTACCACTAATTTCCAACTGGAAGTGGTTACTGGCGTCCGCTAGGTCAATTGCGTGCAATGCGACGGGGCCGTGGTCAAGGCCGGAACCGCGCATTGAGATACGGAAGCGATGCCGCCCCTGGTCGAGGAACCAGATTCGACCGGCAGCAAGCACTGGATCCCAACCGTAGCCCTTGCCGTCGCCCTTCCGGTAATGAGGGTTCCAGTCGGAAGACTTCGTCAGGCGAGTGCCATCCCAGTCGAGGCGATAAACATGGTCGGTGGCAACCGAATAGACGCTTGATCCGTCTGCTGAGAGCCGCGCAATCGCCGACTCACCCAACTCAACTGGATCGCAAAGATCCTCAAGCGTTGATGGATCGAGAGCATGGACTCGGCAGCTGCTGCGTAGCGAGCGGTCGATGTCCTTTGTAATGATTGTTCCATCACCAAGTGCGACAAATGAGTTGTACGGACGCGGCGCGCTCAGCTCACGGCTGGCGAGAACTTCAAGCGAATCTCCGTCGAGTCGGTGCGCGAAGCTGCCGCTAACAAGCGTCAGGTTGCCGTCCGCCATCACTGCAACTCCACCTGCCCACCATGGTCCTGCTGGCAGGATTGGTGAGCTGTTGATCGGCTCAAGCGTCAGCGGGTTGATCCGTTCAACAACGGTCTGTGCAGGATCGTCAATCGCCCGGTGTCCGAACAGTGAGCGGAGCAGGTAGAGCTCGCCCGGGCCGCGGCGAACCGCCATCTGGGCGCCAGGCGCATGGCGGTTGGCGAGCAGTTCGAAATGCTCGTGGCTTGCAACTCCCGGACCGGCTTCGCCGGTTGGTGCTTGGAGCCTTTCCGGCCCACCGTCCTCGGCTGGCCATGGGCCAGTCCAGTAGGCGGCGTTTGCGATTTGATGAGACACGACGTCGCAGCCTAACGCTGCTTAGCGCGGCTGGTCGCTGCGCTGACTTAGAAGGTCACGAATCTCAGTCAGCAGCGCAAGCTCCTCTGAGCGTTCGGTTTCCTCCTCTTCGCCGGTGATCCTCGCAAGGGCAGTCGCCGGCTTGACTACGAAGAAGAAGACCGCAAGGCCGATCAGAGTGAACGAGATCAACTGATCAATGAACTTCCCGTAATAGAAGACACTGTGGTTGATCGTGAAGTAGAGGCTAGAAAAATCAGGCTTACCGATTATTGCGGCGACGATTGGTGAGAGCAGGTTGGTAACGAGCGAGCCGACCAGCGCGCCGAAGGCGGCACCAAGCACAACGGCAACGGCTAGGTCAATCACCCTTCCGCGCAGCATGAACTGTCTGAACTCGCGCAACATGTGGGACATCCTACGGGCAGTCGCCGCGGCGGCTAACCGAACTTGCCGGAAATGTAGTCCTCGGTACGAGAGTCAGTCGGGTTAGTGAAGATTTGGTCTGTTCCACCGATTTCGACTAGTTCACCTTGCAGGAAGAATGAAGTTAGATCCGCGACTCGCGCAGCCTGCTGCATGTTGTGCGTGACGATGATGATCGTGTAGTCACGTTTCAGCTCGTGGATCAGGTCCTCAATCTTTAGTGTTGCGATTGGATCAAGAGCCGAGCAAGGTTCATCCATCAGGATCACATTTGGTTGCGTTGCGATCGTGCGGGCAATACAGAGCCTCTGCTGCTGGCCTCCAGACAGTCCGATACCTGGGTGACTAAGGCGGTCCTTAACCTCATCCCAAAGTCCGGCCGCGATCAGCGATCGCTCAACAGTCTCGTCCTTGTCGGCACCTCGAATACCAGCGAGCTTCAGTCCGGCCGCGACATTGTCAGCAATCGACATCGTCGGGAACGGGTTCGGCTTCTGGAAGACCATTCCGATTGCCCGACGGACCGCAACGACATCGACATCCGGTGCATAGAGATTCATTCCGTCAAGCCGAATATCGCCGGTTGCATAAGCGCCTGGAATCTCCTCGTGCATTCGATTCAGGCAGCGCAGGACAGTTGACTTGCCACAGCCGGATGGTCCGATCATTGAGGTCACGCTGTTCGGCGCGTACTCAATCGTCACATTCCTGACTGCGTGGTTGTCGCCGTAGTAGGCGTCAAGTCCCTGTGTTGTGATCGTGTGTGAGCGTCGGCCTGCCGGCATTGCCTGTTCGGAATCGTTTGCAACAAGTTCCGGAACCTCGCTGCTCGCGAAGTCCTCGGCAGCTGATTCGCCAGTATGAGGCTCGAGTGGGTCGGGGTCTTGTGTCATTGGGTTGTCTTGAAGTGGCTTCGGATCGCTCATGGCTTCAGCCGGCTTCTTCCAGCAACGATACGCGCCAGAAGAGTTATCGCAAGCACAAGCAGGACGAGAGTCAGTGCCGCACCCCAAGCTCGCGTCACAACCGCCGGGTTTGAACTCTGAACATCATTGAAGATTTCAAGCGGGAGACTGTTCATCCTCTCGGAGAGATTGAAGTTGATTCCCATTGCCGCCTGCACCGTGAACAGCAGCGGTGCCGTCTCGCCAGCGCCACGGGCAACAGCAAGCAGCGATCCGGTGATTAGGCCTGGCAGCGCTGTTGGAAGCACCACGGTCGCAATAACGCGCCAGCGGGGGGCGCCAAGTGCAAGCGCCGACTCGCGCAATCCATTAGGCACGAGTTCAAGCACAACCTCAGATGAGCGGGCAACGATCGGCAGCATCAGCAGCGAGATCGCTACTGACCCCTTCCAGGCCGCAAAGCCTGAGCCACCAATTCCAGTTTCGACCAGAGACACATAGATAAACAGTCCGAAGACAACCGACGGAACGCCGGTCATTACGTCAATCAGATAGCGAATAATCGCCGCCGGCTTCGACCGTTTTCCATACTCAACTAACCAGATTGCGACTGCGATTCCGATCGGAACTGAGATTAGTGTCGCAATTGCAACCATCTCGATTGTCCCAAGGACCGCACTGCGAATGCCACCGATGTCACCGGCAAAATTGCCGGTTGGGTCAGTCGTAAAGAACGCCGCCGAGAACTGCGACGCCCCCTCCTTAATCAAGTAACCGATGATCAGCAGCAGTGGCACGAGCGCGATTCCAGTCGCCGCGTAGAACAGGCCACTCATCAGCCTGTCTGTTCGTCGCCGACGGGCGCTGATCGGCGGCAGGATTCCGGTACTCATGCAGCACCTCCAGGCGCAGCGGCAGACTTGCGTTCGCTGCGGCGCGCTCGTTCAACTCGGCGCTCAATATCGCCGAGCGAAACGATGTAGCGAGCTAGTCCGTTTACAACGAGGGTGACGATAAACAGGAGCAGTCCACAGGCAAATAGGGCTGAGCTGTAAAGCGGTACGGCTGAGGCCTCGCCGAACTCGTTGGCTATAACGGCGGCCAACGAATATCCCTGATCGAAAATCTGGTGGCCGATCACGGCGGCGTTTCCGATTACCAGCGTGACTGCGATCGTCTCGCCAAGCGCGCGGCCAAGCCCGAGCATCGCCGCGCCACTAATTCCAGACCTCGAGTAGGGAAGGATCGCAGTACGGATCATCTCCCAGCGGGTTGCGCCAAGAGCCAGCGCGGCCTCCTTGTGATCGGTTGGCACAGTTGAGATGACTTCGCGCGAGATCGCTGAAACGACCGGAATGATCATGATCGCGAGAATCAGTCCTGCGATGAAGTAGCTCGGCCCGGCAACTGGTCCACCAACCCATGGCAGGAAAGAAAAGGTGTCGGCAGCCCACTGCTCAAATGGCCTAAGTCGAGGAATCAGGAAGAAAACTCCCCAAAGGCCGTAAACGACCGAGGGGACCGCGGCGAGCAACTCGACAAGGATTGTCAGTGGCGATCGCAGTCTTGACGGACAGAGTTCGACGATGAAAACGGCTGTTGCGACGGCAATCGGTACGCCGATCACAAGTGCGATCAGAGCAGTTGCAACCGACCCGAATAGCAGCGCAAGGCCGCCAAACTGTGACTTGCTCGGGTTCCAGTCATTACTGAAGACAAAGCTGAGAATCCCCTGGTGCTGGAATACATCAACCGACTCGAGCGACAGCTTCCCGAAGAAGTAGACGAGCAGCAAGAGGATCCCGAACGAGAGCGCGGTCAGAATCCACCGCAACGCTCGATCGGGAAGCCTCGCCATCGGGGAGCGCTCAAGCATTGAGCGCTCCCCAACTGATCCCGCTTCAACTGTCATCTACGGTTTTCTATCCCCTCAGCCGTTAGAGCGCTTTGCCGTTGCAGACAAGCTTGCTCAACTGGGCCGTTGCCTTGCTGTTGATGTCCGCAGGCAGCTTCGCGTAGTTCAACTGTGCGAGCGCATCCTGGCCTGCACCGAGGCCATAGGTCAGGAAGGTCTTTATGCCCTTCGCGACCTGTTCTGTGTATCCCGCCTTGCAAGCATCTGTATATGCGACAACAAATGTCTGCGAGGTGATTGGGTAGGCGGCAGGGTTTGACGGATTGCTGATCGTGAAGCGCAGGTCTGCAGGCACCGTGGTGCCCTCAGCTGCTGCGGTTGTTGATGCAAGCGTTGGCTCCACATAGGTGCCAGCAGCGTTCTTGACACTCGCAAACGTGAACTTGTTCTGCAGGGCGTAGGCCTGCTCGACGTAGCCAACCGAGTTCGGCGTCTGCTTGACAGCAGCTGCAACTCCGTCATTGCCCTTAGCTCCGGTTCCGGTAGGCCACTTGACGGTCTTGCCCTTGCCAACTTGGCTTGACCAGTTCGAGTCAACTGCTGTCAGGTAGCCGGTGAAGCCCTTTGTGGTTCCCGATGAGTCGGAACGGTGCACGACGGTGATTGGGTTGCTTGGCAACGTCACGCCAGGGTTCTGGGCAGCGATTGCCGGGTCGTTCCAGGTTGAAACTTTGCCGAGGAAGATCTGGGCAAGCGTCGCGCCGTCAAGCTTCAGGCCAGTTGCAACACCGGAGACGTTGTAGGAGATCGTGATCGCGCCGAGTGCCGTTGGGAAGTGGAGCGGAACGCTCTTCTTCGATGCTGCGACCATTTCTTCGGCGGTCATCGGTGGGTCTGAACCTGCGAAGTCAACGGTTCCCGATGTCAACTCGGAGATCCCTTGGCCGGAGCCAACGCCCTGATAGTTAACGGTAAGGCTGTCATCGGTCTTGGTTGTTGCGCCCCACTGCTGGTAGATCGGCGCTGCAAAGGTTGAACCGGACCCGTTGATCGTGCTGGCGCTGCCTGAGCTACTGCCGCCACAGGCGACAATTACCAGAGCGGCTGCAGCTGTCAGGCTTAGAGCACCAGCCTGCTTCGTGAACTTCATCAGTAAGACTCCTTATTTGGTTGCTTGAGTTAGGACCGGGTAGAGCACCCGGGGTAATCCTGAACGGCGGAAGTAGCAAAGTTGTAAAAGAAGTGTGAAAGAGGCAACCTTGCGGTTTTGCCGTTTTACAGACCAATTCGGGGCCAGCACCCGTAGTCTCGTCGTGTAGATGGCTGACGTAGCAACCAAGACCGCCGAGCGCGGCGACAAGCCAGAGCACGGAGTTCTCGTACTCGCAGCACTGATTCTTGCGGCGGCTGTTGCAAACCTGAATCTGTCAGTCGCAAATGTTGCCCTGCCGGAGATTGGTAAAGCCTTTGATGCTTCGCAGACCGAACTTAACCTCGTGGCGGTTGCCTATTCGCTTGGCCTTGCGTCGTCGGTCCTCTACTTGGGTGCGATCGGGGATCGCTACGGACGTAAGCGAATGCTTGTGCTTGGAACTCTGATTTCAATTCCAGCCTGTTTGGTCGCCGCTTGGGCTCCGACGATTGAGGTGTTGATTGCCGGGCGGCTGCTCGGAGGCTTAGGCGCTGGTATGGCCTTCCCAACAACGCTCGCACTCGTTACTGCCCTTTGGCGAGGTGCGTCGCGGACTAAGTCGATTGCACTCTGGTCGGGTATTGGCGGCTCAATGAACGCGCTTGGCCCAGTTGTCTCTGGTGCATTGCTACTCAAGTTTGCTTGGGAATCAGTCTTTCTTATAACGCTGCCGCTGGCCCTGATCGCGCTTGTGATGGTGATCAAAATCGTGCCTAAGCATGTAAACGAAACAACCGATCCGGTTGACAACGCCGGCGGCGTCATGTCGG
This sequence comes from Solirubrobacterales bacterium, assembly GCA_026392385.1. GTDB lineage: Bacteria > Actinomycetota > Thermoleophilia > Solirubrobacterales > Solirubrobacteraceae > WLNJ01. Next base: position 1,271 of record JAPLCG010000063.1, on the reverse strand, counting down.
CGATCTTTGTCGCGGCGGTCGTCATCGCGATCAACTTCGCCGGGGTTCCTGGCAAGGGAATGTTCGCGCTCGGGCTAGCGGTGATTGGTCTGCTTGCTGGCGTACTGTTCTTTAGACGCCAGGCGCGCAGTAAGTCACCGCTGTTTGACCTTAAGTACGCGAAGCGCAGCATCTTCTGGGTTGCTGCCTGCGCGGGAATGATCGTCTTTGGTTCGCTAATGGGAGCGATGTTCATCGGTCAGCAATTCCTCCAGGATGTGCTCGGCTACACAACCTTTGAGGCTGGGCTGTCAATCATTCCCGGAGCCGTCCTAATGGTGCTTGTGGCGCCTCAATCGGCAAAGCTTGTTGAAACCAGGGGCTCGCGATTCACACTGCTGCTCGGCGATGTTTGCTGCCTGCTTGGCTTCGCTCTGATGCTCTTCACGTGGGGCGATGGAATCTCTTACTTGCCGGTCGGAATCGCCTACGCACTGATCGGAGCTGGCGTTGGACTCGCCGGCCCACCGGCCGCTCACTCTTTGACCGGAGCCGTACCTGTCAAGCGAGTTGGCATGGCCTCCGGAACGGCAGATCTGCAGAGAGACCTTGGCGGGGCTGTAATGCAATCAATTCTTGGCGCGCTACTGACTGCGGGTTATGCGGCTTCGTTCAGTAAACAGATCGGCGCCGCGCCAGGCGGATCGTCAATCTCGGCAAGCGTTCAGACCGAACTCGAGAAGTCTTATTCAAGTGCTGCCCAGACCGCGGAGCGTTACCCGCAGTACGCCGACCAAATTATTAGCGCCGCGAAGATTGCATTCACTCAAGGTCAGTCGTGGGCTTACACGGTTGGACTTGTAGCGATCACCTGCGGCGCCCTGCTCGTTTGGAAGTTCTTCCCCGACCACGCAACGGAACTGAAGCTGCTTGGCGAGTATGGGACCGAGGACGCTCCAGCAGCCGCGTCCTGACCTAGTGCTGCGCAGCAGCCCTGCGCTAGCCGACAATCCGATCCGTTTGTAGGCCCCGTATTTGCAATTCCTTTATCAATCGGGGCGCAGAATGCGGTCATGGTTCGAGGTCTGATCACCGGTGCCGTGCTGGCACTCACGGCTATCGCCGCTCCAGCTGCAGGTGCCGCTACTCACCAGCTCTACATCTCACCGCGCGGTTCAGATGATGCTGCTGGTACCGCATCGCGCCCGCTGCGCACAGTAGGAGCTGCGTGGCAGCGGGTTCCGCGCGGCGCTTCAGGTAACTGGCACCTGCACCTAGCGCCTGGTGATTAC
>JAPLCG010000197.1 GCA_026392385.1 Solirubrobacterales bacterium | reverse complement strand
GATCATGTACGCCGACCGTGAGACCAATTCGATGCGGTCTGCGCTCGGAGAGACCGACCGTCGCAGGGCAATTCAGCTTGCGTACAACGTTGAGCACGGAATCGAAGCGAAATCGATCAGTAAGGGTGTCAGCGACATCGGAGAATTCCTGCAGGCAGAAAGCAAGGTCCCTCTCAGCCGCCGAAGCAAGATTGAGTCTGAAGGGATGACGCCTGACCAGATCGAGAAGGCGATCATTGAGCTAGAGGAGGAGATGTTGCTCGCCGCAGAGGAATTAAGGTTCGAACAGGCAGTTAAGTTACGAGATGAGATCCGATCGCTGCGGTTGCGACTCGATGTTGTGCAGGTAACCGGCCGCTGACACGCTAGGGCAGGGTTGATTCGGTCTCTGCAGGTGACTTAGCGGACCCTCGGGGCAGCTAGTTAGTCGGCGATATTCAATCCAAGGCTGCATCGTCGAGCCGTCTGTGAGAGATTCAGAGCTATGGATTCAGCTGATAACTCTAATCAGGACATCGAAGCTGCAGAGACGTTGCGAGCTGCTGCTGCTCAATTGATTGCTGCCGCAGAGCGGTTGGAATCCGCTCAATCGGAGCGCAATGAGAATGTCGGCAAGCCCTCTATGACGACAGAGCCCGAGCCGCTACCCGAGGCATCGAGCGAGGAGGAGGCGAATGCCCGCCTCGTTGCTCTTGACTTGGCTACCAGAGGTGTTGAGCGGTCAGCTGCTGAGGCGACGATGGCTGAGCAGTTTCCATCGATTGATGGCGCCGTTTTGCTTGATCGTTTCTACGGTGGCTGATCCAGAAGCGGCTTAACTTCCGCGCGCCGCTAGTCTCGGACATTGATGTCGAACTGCCTCGCGACGCTCTAGTAGTTATTACCGGTCTCTCCGGATCCGGAAAGAGTTCGCTTGCTTTCGACACGATCTATGCCGAGGGACAGCGTCGCTATGTAGAGAGCCTGTCTGCCTATGCCCGCCAGTTCCTTGGCCAGATGAACAAGCCGGATGTGGATTCAATAGAGGGCCTGTCGCCGGCGATCTCGATTGATCAGAAGACAACCTCTCGAAACCCGAGATCAACGGTCGGTACGGTCACGGAGATCTACGACTACTTGCGCTTGCTTTGGGCGAGAATCGGAAAGCCGCACTGTCATATCTGTGGAAAGCAGATTGAGGGTCAATCAGCGGAACAGATAATTGACCGGATCCTTGGTCAGCCGAAGGACAGCAAGTTTCTCGTTATGGCACCTGTTGTCCGCGGTCGGAAGGGCGAGTTCAGGAACTTGCTTGATGAGTTTCGAGGCGAAGGGTTTGTCCGAGTCAAGGTCGACGGCACCGTCATGCGCCTTGATGAACCGATCGAGCTCGACAAGAAGTTCAAACACGACATAGCTGTGGTTGTCGATCGACTTACAAATACTGGCGATGTTCGTAAGCGCCTCGCGGACTCAGTCGAGACGGCGGCCGCGCTCGCCGATGGCATGGTTGAGATCGAGGATGCTGAGAGTGGCGAGAGCACGCTTTACAGCGAGAAGTTTGCCTGCATCGAACATGGTCCAGGGCTCGCTGAATTAGAGCCACGGGTCTTCTCGTTCAACAGTCCGCACGGTGCCTGCACACGCTGCACTGGGCTTGGAGCTCAACTCGAAGTCGACCCGGCGCTCGTCGTGCCAAACCCGAAACTTTCCATCAATCAAGGGGCACTGGCGCCATGGGCTGCCTCTGCCGCTGACTACTACAGCCAGTTGATTGTCTCGCTTTCGGAGCTCTACGACACGCCCCTCGATAAGCCTTGGGAGGAACTCACAGAACAGCAGCGCGATGTATTCCTCTATGGGACAGAGGGAGCGAAGGTAGACGTCGCGTATAAGAATCGCTACGGACGCCGGCGACGCTACGCAAGCCGCTTTGAGGGACTGATTCCACAGCTCAAGCGTCGGCACAGTGAGAGTGATTCCGAGATGGTCAAGGATCGGATCGAGGAGTACATGAGTCTGATCGATTGCCCCGAATGCGAAGGAGCGCGGCTTAGGCCTGAAGCTCGCGCCGTCACAGTAGGTGGAGAGGGTTTAAGCGACTTCGCGGCAATGTCTGCAACCTCAGCACTCGGCTGGATTCGCAAACTCGAGTTAGTTGAACAGGATCGAAGGATCGCACGGCTGCTGCTTCGCGAAATTGAAGAGCGTCTGCGGTTCCTCGACGATGTTGGTGTCGGGTATCTGTCTCTTGACCGAGCTGCCGGCACGCTTTCCGGCGGCGAAGCGCAGCGAATAAGACTTGCGACACAGATCGGATCCGCGCTTGTCGGGGTTCTCTATGTACTCGATGAACCTTCGATTGGACTACATCAACGAGATAACGAACGGCTGATCAAAACGCTCGAGCGTTTGCGCGATATTGGCAACACGGTGCTCGTAGTCGAACACGACGAAGGAACGATGAGGGCAGCTGATCATGTGATCGACATGGGACCAGGCGCTGGAGAGCACGGTGGGCATGTTGTTGCCGAGGGCACCGCTCGAGAGATCATCAAGTCTAAGTCGTCGCTCACGGGTCAATATCTGTCTGGCACTCGATCCATTCCGTATCCGAGCAAGCGGCGCAAACAGACTGGGAAGCTCCTGATTGATGGGGCATCGGAGCACAACCTCAAGGACGTTTCGGCACAGGTGCCGCTTGGTGTATTTACCTGCGTAACGGGTGTCAGCGGCTCGGGGAAGAGCACTCTCGTCAACGACATCTTGCTGCGTGCCGCGGCTCAGCGATTGCAGCGCGCTAGACGCCGACCGGGAAAACACACCTCGATCAAGGGGTTTGATCAGCTCGACAAGGTCATAGCGGTTGATCAGTCACCAATCGGACGGACTCCTCGCTCAAACCCTGCGACCTACATTGGTCTCTTCGATCAGATTCGCGACCTCTATGCCAAGACGCCCGAGGCAAAGGTCCGCGGCTATAAGCCAGGCCGGTTCAGCTTCAATGTCAAGGGTGGGCGCTGCGAAGTCTGCCGGGGCGACGGGCAGCTGAAGATTGAGATGCACTTTCTTCCTGATGTCTATGTCCCCTGCGAACAGTGCGAGGGGCGTCGATACAACCGGGAGACGTTGGAGGTCCGATTCAAAGGCAAGACAATTGCCGATGTCCTCGACCTGAGTTGCGAAGATGCGCTTGATTTCTTCAACTCAATTCCAAAGATCCACCGCCGCGTGAAGGCTCTCTGCGATGTCGGACTTCACTACATGCGACTTGGTCAGCCTGCTACGACACTGTCAGGCGGAGAAGCTCAACGAATCAAGTTGGCTGCTGAGCTGTGCAAGGTTGCAACGGGCCGGACTCTATATGTGCTCGACGAGCCAACGACCGGTTTGCACTTTGCAGATATTGAGCGTCTTCTAGAGGTGCTGCAGCGTCTAGTTGACTCGGGCAACAGCGTTGTCGTAATTGAGCACAACCTAGATGTCATACGAGCAGCGGACTGGATAATTGATTTAGGTCCTGACGGAGGTGACAAAGGTGGCCAGATCATTGCGACTGGAACCCCCGAGAAGGTCGCCAAAACCGCCGGCAGTTCGACTGGGGATTTCCTCCGTGAAGCACTTGACCGGCCAGCTGTTGCCAAGAAAAAGCCACGGCAGGCAAAGACTGCCTCGAAGGTGACGGCGAAACCATGACTAGTTCCGGGGTTGGATTGAAGCTCTGGCAGCGTAAATGGCGCTGGTACAACCGTGACCGTGCACCATGGCGACGGATTGAACTCCACCGCGCTTGAACTGCTTCGCGAGGGCAGACTTATCGTCGGTCCAGGAGTGTTATTCGAGCCGCTGGTCTGGTTAACGGGAGGGGCTACCGGCAGGATAAGCATTGGAGAGGGTTCAATCCTCAACATCGGGGTACTAATCGCCGCTCTCAACGAGGTAACCATCGGCTCCCACACGATGGTTGCGAATGGCTGCGTCATCACCGATGCAGACCATCGATTTGACGATCTCTCAAAACCGGTAACGATGCAGGGCTTCAAGAGCAAGGGACCAACCAAGGTTGGAGACAACTGTTGGCTCGGCGCCAACGTAGTAGTGACGAGCGGAGTGAGCATCGGTGAGCGCTCGGTAATCGGAGCGAACAGCGTTGTTACGTCGGATATTCCAGCCTTCTCGGTGGCCGTTGGAGCTCCGGCGCGCGTAGTCGCAACTCACGAGTCGCAGGCCTCGTAATGATTAGCAACACGCTGCCCCTAGACAGAGATCTATCGCTAGCTTGGAAGCTATGAGCAGCTACGCAGTTTTGAATGGGGCGGAATCCGGGGTGCAACTAGGCAGCGCACAGATGGCTATCTCGCTTATTGCAAGTGCAGTTTTTCTCCTCGCAACGATCGTCAGCATTCTGGTCGTTTGCCTCTTCGCGTGGAAGAG
>JAPLCG010000102.1 GCA_026392385.1 Solirubrobacterales bacterium | reverse complement strand
GTGTTATCCCTCAGCTCGGTTATTGCGACGCGTGTGCAGGAGGCGTCAAGCTCGCCAAGCGTCTCTGCTAATAGGTCATGCGTCATCGGCCTAGGCGTCGACGCTCCCTGCAGTTTCATCAGGATCGCGGCCGCCTCAGGGTGACCTATCCAGATCGGTAGGAAGCGATTTGTGTCGACAGCCTTCAGCAAGACAATCGGCTGTTTACCAACCATGTCGAAGCTGACTCCGTAGATAACCATCTCTTGCACTGACTGCTCTCCTATCTGGTGTACTTTGAAGGCTAGCGCCATGCGCAACTCGAGTGGGCGATCCAGGACTCGAACCTGGGACCTCATCCTTATCAGAGATGCGCTCTAACCAGCTGAGCTAATCGCCCGTGCGACCGGCGAGTCTAGCGATGGCGGACTCATGACGACTCCACTGTCGCAGTCCAGCCGCTCAGCGGTACGCGTTGCCTACGCAGCTAGCTGCTGCGCAGGCATTGCGAAATCTCTCGAATCAAGGAATGTTTGCGCAGTTCTCCGGATAACCCTTGTTGTGAGCGAGGCATTCAGCCTTCTGCTTGGCGACGCTCTCATTGTTGTTGTTTTGATTGTCGTTGTTGTTGTTCTGGTTGTTGTTGTTGTCGTTGTTGTTGTCCTGAGTCTGCGTCGTTGTCTTATCGACCGTAGAGGTCTGAGTGACGGTCGACTCTGAACTCGACGACGATGAACTGCTTCCGCAGGCTGAGACACTTCCAGCCAGCGCTGCGGCGCATACGACAGCCAGCGCAAAGCGAATCGGGTTGGTCATTTGCGACCTTTCATTAGGGGCTCGAACAAGTCGAAGCTAACTGAAGCTTTCGCTAGCCGCCACACAGATCCTGCTTCTGAATAGAAGAGCTGCTTTCGCGGGTATCTGGGCAACGGAATCGTTCCTGGTCAGGCGGCCCTAGCGAGACGACTACTAAGTGCCACTGCTTCAGGCAGCGACTCAAAATCAAGAACAACGCGGCAGCCCTGGCCACGCGGCTTGACGGCTGCGTCAAGCCCAGCGATCCGCTCGAGTATCTCCTCGAGTTCAACTATCGCCGCCTCATGGTCGGGATGCGTCGTCTCTTTGACTGGCCGGCCGTCGGCTGCCTTCCGTGCGCGATCCTCAGTTGTTCGCACCGACCATCCACGTCTGAACGCCTGCGCTGCGAGCTCGCGACGTTCACTGTGCTCAGGTGCCATCAGCAACGCCTTACCGTGGCCCTCGCTGAGTCGCCCATCCTCGAGCATCTCAATCACATCGTCAGGCAGGTCAAGCAGGCGAATCAGGTTTGAAACAGCTGAACGACTCCTGCCGACTCGCCGACCAACCTCTTTCTTAGTCAGACCCAGTTCATCAACTAGCGCTGCGCAGGCCTTAGCTTCCTCAATTGGAGTGAGGTCCTCTCGCGCCATGTTTTCGATCAGCGCTACTTCGAGCGCGAGCGCGTCGTCGTCGGTGCGGATAACCGCCGGGATTGACTCGAGGCCAGCTTCAGTCGCCGCCCGCCAACGGCGCTCGCCAGCGATTAGCTCCCAATTGCCACCGCCGGTTGATCTGACGAGAACCGGTTGCAGCACGCCGCGTTCACTGATTGAAGCGACGAGCGCTTTCAATGCTTCCTCATTGAAACTGCGGCGAGGCTGCCGTGGGTTCGGGACAATCGATGCTGTGTGAATCATCCGCAGCTCTTCAGCCTCTCCATCGCTACGCGGCACGACTGAGAGCAGGGCTCCGAGGCCCTTACCGAGGCCGTGATTACTCTTGTGGGCGGGTTCAGGCACGGGCGGTGACCTCCTTGGCCAATGCGACATACGCCTCAGCGCCAGCGCAATGGGGATCGTGATGGATAACCGGAAGGCCGTGGCTAGGTGACTCGCCAACCCTTACATTCCGGGGGATTACGGTGTCAAATACAAGCTTTGGGAAGTGTGTTCTAAGTTCCTGCTCAACATCCCTAGAGAGCCTAGTGCGCGGATCGTGCATCGTTAGGACGAGCCCACAGACCGTCAACCCTGGGTTCAAATCGCGCTGCACCAACTCGAGGGTTTCAAGCAGGCCTGCGAGCCCTTCTAGCGCGTAGTACTCGGACTGAACGGGAACGATCACCTCGTCGGCGGCTGCCAACGCGTTAACGGTAAGCGGGCCGAGCGAAGGTGGG
>JAPLCG010000043.1:7100-7584 GCA_026392385.1 Solirubrobacterales bacterium | reverse complement strand
GGAACCTCAGCCTCGTAAATTGCCTTCAGGTCGCCGCTACTTGCCGCTGCAGTCTTCGAGAGGTACGCCTGCTGCGGAACCATCGGGTCTGCAGGCGCCGGGAACGGGCCTTGGGCGATCCCCTTAACGCTGCTTGCCACATAGACGACGCTCGGGGCGTAGAGAGGGCGACCATCGGCACCGATCAGCGCAAAGGCAATTCGGTTACTACCCGGAACAAAGGTCCCATTCGCCGGACCGAAGGTCGCCTCACCTCCGGCTGCCGACGCAACCTCGCCGATCGTGCGGCCGGATGCTTTCGGGAAGTCTTTGAGGTCGACCTGCTCCGCCTGGGTCACAGCAGCGGGCACAGGACCGGACTCAAGCAACTTCGCGCTGTCAGCTCCACCGCCGCAGCCCGAAACGGCAAGCGTCAACCGCGAAAACGCCCCTGTAAGGAAAAGCCGATGTCGCGAGAGCGGACTCACCCGATGGAGCATCGCAG
>JAPLCG010000043.1:0-7071 GCA_026392385.1 Solirubrobacterales bacterium | reverse complement strand
TCGAACCCGAAGGTGAAATTGGAAGCTGGCTGCGCTGCTACCGCTGCTGGTCGCAGCAGCTCGAGATCCAGGTCCACTACGAGGGCCTTCACCATGTCGACCCGACCACCGGTGAACGTGGCGAGGCAATTGATGAGCTGCAAGAGGCGCTCGTCCAATGCCTCGAATGCATGCACGACCAACCCCACCTTGGATTTATTGATGGCCGCATCCAGCCAAACGGCGACCGCTGGGAGCGAATGATCGTTGGGACACCCTGGGTCGCTTCCTGCACAGTCAATGTTGATGCTGACGCCGTCGAGAGTTGCTCGGGCCCTGAGGCTGGTGATTCGCTGTCCTATGCGGCATTCGGAGAACACGGAACGCGTGAGTTCTTTACCCATGTGAGATTCCATAAGCACGCGGAAAGCGAAATCCAAGTCCACCTGCTCGTAGAGCTTTATGCGCGCTCCGCCGAAGAGGCAGCCGAGGTACTGAGAGACTCGTCAAGAGGGACGCTCTCGATTGCTTCACTCGCTGAGGAATCAAGGCCGCCGGCAGCCGTTGACGACCCTCACTGACCTAGATGTCGACCAGAAGACCTGCCTCAACTGAAGAACTTTCAGCGATCCTCGCTGAGGCGTCCACATCGGCAACACCGGTAATCATGGTCGGCGGTGGCACAGGGCTAGCCGGCGCAACCGAACCAGACGCGGGCGAGATTGTTATCTCCACCGACCACCTGACCCAGCTTGGTGCTGTTGACCCAGTAACGGCGCAGGTCACCGCCGGTGCCGGCGTAACCCTCGCATCACTCAACCGCCATGCCCGCGAGGCTGGCTTCGAATTTCCGCTCGATCTTGGCGCCCGCGACAGCGCAACAGTTGGCGGGATGGCCGGCACAAACGCTGGAGGTGCACTGGCCTGGCGGTTCGGCTCAATGCGTCAACTCGTTGCCGGCGTCGAGGCGGTACTTGCCGACGGCAGCGTAATTGGCAGCCTCACAGGTCTTTCTAAGGACAACGCCGGGTACAGCCTGACTGGCCTGTTGGTTGGCAGTGAGGGCACGCTCGCAGCTATTTCCGCATTGCGGCTGTCACTCGTGCCACGGATGGACTCGAGGGCCACTGCGCTCGTCAAGACGGCGACGATCGCCGATGCAGTCGCGCTGATGGCTCACCTTCGCAGTAATTGCCCAGATCTGATCGCCTGCGATTTCGTCCACTCGCGGGCTTTACGACTGTCCGCAGATCGGATTGCAGTCAGACCACCACTGCCATCCGAGGATGGCTGGTTCGCTGTTGTCGAGCTTGGCGCGCCGAGTGGAGACCTACTTCCACAGCTGACCTCGGCGCTTGAATCGGCTAACAGGGTCGTTGCGACTGCAATCGCTGCCGACGCCGATCAGCGAGCCGCGATCTGGAAGGTTCGCGACGCATTGACTGAGGCCTGCGACGCGACTGGTAACGAACACAAACTCGACATCGCAGTCCCCGTTAACCGCCTTGCGGAGCTTGAAACGGCGATTCGCGCCGCGATCGAATCAACCGGTGGCAGCCAGGACGATGCGATGATTTGGGGGCACCTCGCTGATGGCAATGTCCACCTCGCCCCCCTCTTTGGTCTAGCAGGCGACGATCAGTTGGAGCTGAAAATCCTCGAGGCCGTTTCAGAGCTTGAAGGGTCAATCGCAGCTGAGCATGGGGTCGGACGCGATCGCCTTGAACTGATTGGACTCAGCCGAAGCGATGCAGAACTCAAAGCAATGGCTGCAATCAGGAAGGCCCTGGACCCCAAGGGAATCCTCGCCTCCGGTCGCGCAGTTCCGCGCTGACCGGAGCGAGAAGACTAGAAGCGACTAACCGAGGCGCTCTGACAGAGCGGCAAGCTGCGAGCGCATCTCATCTGGCAGCCGCTCACCAAGGTTGTCGAGGTGCTCTTCGATCGATGGCAGCTCAGCCTTCCACTCGGCTGGGTCAACCTTCAACAGTTCGCTGAGGTCGGCTGCGTCAATGTCGAGACCCTCGATATTTAGGTCGCTAGCAACTGGCAGAGTGCCGATCGCAGTCTCAGTTCCACCAGCAGCACCGTCGCAGCGACGGAACACCCATTCGAGCACGCGGCTGTTCTCGCCGAAGCCTGGCCACAGCCAGCGCCCGTCGGCATCCTTGCGGAACCAGTTGACATAGAAGATCTTCGGAAGCTTGTCGGCATCTGCCGATGCCCCGATCTTCAACCAATGAGCGATGTAATCACCCATGTTGTAGCCAGCAAATGGGAGCATCGCGAACGGATCGCGTCGCAGCACGCCCATCGCACCGGCGGCAGCAGCGGTTGTCTCCGAGGACATCGTTGCTCCGAGGAACACGCCGTGCTTCCAATCGAATGCTTCATGTACGAGCGGCACAACTCCTGAGCGGCGTCCACCAAACAGCATCGCGTCGATCGGAACTCCATCCGGGTCATCCCACGAAGGAGCGATTGCTGGATCTTGGCTGGCTGGAACGGTGAAGCGGGCATTCGGGTGTGATGACGGTTTGTCGGAGTCGGGCGTCCAGTCGTTGCCCTGCCAATCGATCAGGTGCGCAGGAGCATCCTCCGTCATTCCCTCCCACCAGACGTCTCCGTCATCGGTCAGCGCGCAGTTCGTGAAGATTGTGTTCTCCTCGATTGACGCCATCGCATTCGGGTTTGTGTCCTCGCCGGTGCCCGGCGCCACACCAAAGAACCCAGCCTCAGGGTTGATCGCATAAAGGCGACCATCTTCCTTGAACTTCATCCAAGCGATGTCATCGCCAACCGTCTCCACTGTCCAACCTTCAAGCGTCGGAATCAGCATTGCGAGGTTCGTCTTACCGCAGGCTGATGGGAATGCCGCGGCAACATGCTTAACCTCACCCTCAGGCGATGTCAGCTTGAGGATCAGCATGTGCTCGGCCATCCAACCCTCATCACGGGCCATCACCGATGCGATTCGAAGCGCGAAGCACTTCTTGCCGAGCAGCGCGTTTCCACCGTAACCGGATCCGTAAGACCAGATCTCGCGGGTTTCCGGGTAGTGAACGATGTACTTAGTTTCTGAATTGCATGGCCAGAGAACATCCTCCTGGCCTTCAGCGAGTGGTGCGCCGACGCTGTGAACGCATGGCACGAATTCGCCGTCGTCACCGATCACATCAAGTGCGCCGGTGCCGATGCGCGTCATTACTCGCATCGAAACAACAACGTATGGAGAGTCGGTCAACTCAACGCCAACATGGGCGATCGGCGATCCAAGCGGTCCCATTGAGAACGGCACGACATACATCGTCCGCCCCGTCATCGCGCCATCGAAAATCCCGTTTAGTTCGGCGCGCATCTCAGCTGGCGCCCGCCAGTTGTTTGTAGGACCGGCGTCAATTTCCTGCTCCGAGCAGATGAATGTTCGATCTTCAACGCGAGCCACGTCGGCAGGGTTTGATCGGCAGAGGTAGCTGTTCGGGCGCTTTGACTCTGACAAGCGCAGGAAGGTCCCCGCGTCTACTAGCTCCTGACAGAGGCGGTCGTATTCTTCGACCGAGCCGTCACACCAGACGATCCGATCCGGCTTTGTCAGGGCTGCAACCTCGTCTACCCACGCCTTGAGACGGGAGTGGTTTGTTGGGGCCTCGCTTGTGCTCACTTTGACTCCTTCTTTCGATGCTGCTCAAAGAAATTAATTGGGCGGAATGGGGAACCAAAAACGGCGTCACGATTAACGCGACGCCACATCTGAATCATGCCCGACCGGGCGGCGGACTGTCGTGCCGCCCGGGGGCCAACTACTCAGGCTGCGCGCTTCGGGATCAGGACAAGCCGCTTGAACTCGGCAACGAGAACTCCGTCTTGGTTGTTAACACGCGTGTGTACCTTGACGATTCCACGGTCCGGCTTCGACTTGCTCTCCTTGACATCGAGAACCTCGGTCTCAACGAACAGCGTGTCACCGTGGAATACGGGATTCGGGTGACTGAGTTCCTCAGTTGCAAGGTTTGCAATTGCCTTGCCGGAGACATCGCTGACGCTCATTCCGAGTGCAAGTGAATAGACGAGCGGGCCAACAACAACATTTCGCCCTTGCTGGCTCTTGCCGGCGTAGACATCGTTGATGTGGAGTGGATGATGGTTCATCGTGATCAGACAGAAGAGGTGATCGTCAGCCTCGGTCACGGTTTTGGCGGGCCAGTGCTTGTAGACGGCTCCGACCTCGAACTCTTCGAGATAGCGGCCGTATGAGTGGGCGCCGGACGCCTCGCGTTCGGCTTGGTTAGTGGTGAATTCGCTGCTCATCTGTGCTGTTACCTCGTATTGGGCGGTTTGCTTGTCTTGACTGCACCTAAGGATGCCGTGTCAGCGCCGATCGCGTCCGCACGTCGCGCTCTGGAGGCCGTCGAGGCTCTCCGTCAGGTAGGTTTCTGGGCCTTGGTACGGACGCTTAGTTGGCGTCAGTCACCGCACAATTACCCGCCCTCAAGCAACCGAGGTTCCATTCCCGCCCTCGCGGATGATCCACTTCCTCGACTTCAGCAACGAAAAGATGGTTGCCAAGGTCCCCCAGATTGCTCCAACTGTCGACATTTTGCTCGGCAACCTTGAGGATGCTGTTCCAGTTGACCGCAAGGAGGCGGCGCGAGCGGGGCTGATCAAGGTTGGCCGTGACATTGACCTTGGCGCCACCCAGCTTTGGACGCGAATCAATTCACTTGAATCACCGTGGGTACTTGACGACCTGACGCAGGTAGTTGGCGAGATTGGCCACAAGCTCGATGTGATCATGGTCCCGAAGGTTGAGGGCCCATGGGACATCCACTATGTGGACCGACTGCTCGCCCAGCTTGAAGCAAAGGCTGGCATTACCAAGCCAATCCTGATCCACGCGATTCTTGAGACGGCACAGGGTGTAGCCAACCTTGAGGAGATCGCCTGCGCATCACCGCGGATTCAGGGAATGAGCTTCGGCCCAGCCGACCTCGCCGCTTCGCGACGGATGAAGACAACCCGCGTTGGCGGCGGCCACCCCGGTTACCAGTCGATTTCCGACCCGGTCAATACAGAGGACTTCACAGAAGGCCGCGAGCGCTTTCAGCAGGATCCATGGCACTACTCAATCGCCCGCATGGTTGATGCCTGCACTTCAGTTGGGGCGCTGCCCTTCTACGGTCCGTTTGGCGACATCAAGGATGTTGTTGCCTGTGAGGTTCAGTTCCGGTCGGCATTCCTGCTCGGATGCGTCGGCGCTTGGTCCCTGCATCCTGCACAGATCGAGATCGCAAAGCGGGTCTTCTCACCTGACCCAGATGAGGTCGCATTCGCCCGCAAGGTAATTGAGGCAATTCCCGATGGGCGCGGTGTCCACATGATTGACGGAAAGATGCAAGATGACGCGACTTGGAAGCAGTGCAAGGTGATGGTTGACCTTGCGGAGATGCTTGCCAGCCGTGACCCTGAAATGGCCAAGATCTACGGAATGGACAGCTGATGTGTTCTTTGAGTACGAAGCGCGCGAAATCGTCAAGCGTGCCGGAATCCCTGTTACCGACTACGGCTTCACACGTGATGCAGCCGAGGCAAAGGAGATTGCTGCGCGGATCACCGGCCCAACGGTGATCAAGAGCCAGGTTCTCTCCGGTGGCCGGATGAAGGCCGGTGGAGTCAAGTTTGCCGACACTCCCGAAGAGGCGGAGGCTCATGCCGCCGAAATCCTTGAACTTGAGATCAATGGACAGATGCCACGCGGCGTGCTCGTTGACCCGAAGGCTGACATTGACCAGGAGTTCTATGCAGGCGTCGTTTGGGATGGCACCGCAAAGCAGCCGGTGATCATCTTCTCGCCGGTTGGCGGAATCGACATCGAGCAGGTCGCCGAAGAGCAGCCCGACAAGGTTGGCCGCAGGCACTTCTCGAACATCCTTCCGTTCAGCGAATTTGAGGCGAAGGAGGTCATCGCTTCGACAGGTGTGACCGGCTCCGACCTGAACAAGCTCGTCCCGATTATCACCAAGCTCGCAAAGCTGTTCGTTGAGAAGGACATGACTCTCGCTGAGATCAATCCACTCGGCAAACTCAAGGACGGCAGCTTTGTCGCACTTGATGCCCACATGGACATGGAGAATGAGGCACGTGGACGCCACAAGGCGCTACTTGCCGATCTCGAAATCGGCGATGAGGAAACTCGCGAAGCGCGTGAACCGACTCCGTTCGAACTTGCCGGTGAAGAGGTTGACGCAATGGACCACCGTGGCGTTGCAGGCAATGTCACCGAGTTCGATGGAAACCTTGGACTTGTAATCGGCGCCGGTGGCGGCTCGCTCACACTGTTTGACGCCGTCCGCGCCCATGGTGGCAAGCCAGCCAACTACTGCGAGATCGGCGGAAACCCATCGGTTCGCAAGGCATGCGGCCTCGCCAAACTGGTCCTCCAGAAGCCTGGCGTGGACAAGATCGCCGTAATGATGAGCATCGTCTCGAACACGCGCGTCGACATCGTCGCCCGCGGCGTTATCAAGGCCTGCCTCGAACTTGACATGGACCCTGCGGAGAAGATTGCGATCTTCAGAATCCCTGGTGCATGGGAGGAGCAAGGTTTTGCAATTCTCGACCACTACGGAGTCGAGTACGCGGACCGCTCAGTCTCACTGCATGAGGCAGCAGGACGCGCGGTTGAAAAGATCCAAGGAGCCTCAGCATGAGCATTCTCGTAGACGAAAACACAACATTCATCGTGCAGGGAATCACCGGCCGGGAGGCCGTCAACCTGACACGCGAGTGCCTTGATTACGGAAAGGGAGCGAAGGTCGTTGGTGGCGTTACTCCCGGCCGTAAGGGCCGCGAAGTTCACGGCGTTCCGGTCTTTGACACGGTCGCACAGGCGGTCGAGCACCATGGGTCGCCGATCGACGGATCAGTTGTAACCGTGCCGCCGGCATTCACCAAGGATGCCGTCTTCGAGGCGATCGAGAACGGAATCAAGCTGATCGTGATTGTCACCGAGCGGATTCCACGACGCGATGTGGCGCAGATGGTTGAGCTCGCCGGACTTCGCGGAGCAAGGATCATCGGCCCCAACTGCCTTGG
>JAPLCG010000085.1 GCA_026392385.1 Solirubrobacterales bacterium | reverse complement strand
CCATGGCTGCCTGCGAGTATGGGTTCCCTTGGCAAGACACATTTACGATCGGATAAGGAACGGCGAATGGATAGCGGTCTTTTGGTAGATGCAAGACGAGTGTTGCTCGAGGAGCTGCGCGAGCACGCACTGATGCGCGGGGATTTCGTCCTTGCGAGTGGGCGCAAGTCGACCTATCTGATTGATGCCAAGCGAGCAATCATGCGCCCGAGAGGCTTCACGGCACTCGGTGTCTTGGTTGCCGAGGAGGCAAAGCTGCGTGGCGCGACCGCAGTCGGTGGCATGACGATGGGCGCTGATCCAATCGCCTGTGCGGCACTTGCCGGCGGCGCCGATGCCAAAGCATTCTTTGTGCGCAAGGAGGCAAAGGATCACGGAGCGGGGCGCCAGATCGAAGGAGCCCTTCTTGAGCCTGGCGAGCGCTGCCTGATGGTCGAGGATGTAGTCACTACAGGTGGTTCAACGGTCCGAGCAATTGAGATTGTCAAACAGGCTGGTTACGAAGTTGTTGGCGTGGTTGCAGTCTGTGATCGGCTCGCTGGTGGTGCCGAAGCGTTGGAGGAGGCAGCCGGGGCACCGTTCACTGCGCTTACAACTATTGATGACATTCACCCGGAGCGGGACGACCGTTGAAACCTGCGCAGGTCCCAGATGTAGCTGCTCCTCCGCCAGGTAATCCACACTTCCCGATGTTCGAGGGGTTGCGGGCGATCGCTGCGCTCAGCATCCTGTTTTCTCACGTCTTCTTGATGGCGGGATACAACCACTTGGGACTCCTTGGTAACTGGACTTCGCTACTTGTAATGGGAGTACCGCTGTTCTTCGTGATCTCCGGGTTCTTGCTCTACCGGCCATTTGTTGCTGCCGACATGAGTGGTCGCAGCCCGGCTCCACTTCCAACTTTCATGCGCCGGCGCCTATTGAGGATCGTCCCCGCCTACTGGGTTGCGCTTACGCTCATGTCCCTGTTTCCCTACAACGCACTTATGTTTGAACACTGGGAGCGCTACTACCTCTTCTTGCAGATCTACTACCCGCCAGAGCAAGCGGGTCTTCCGCAGGCTTGGAGCATCTGCGTTGAAATGGTCTTCTACATTTCCTTGCCGTTCTATGCGTGGTTCATGCGCCGCGTGCAGGTTTCATTTGGAGCAACACGGCGTGTTCAGTCTGAAATAGTCCTGCTCGGAGGCCTCAGCGTTGTTTCAGCCTTCTTCTACTACCAGTGGGCGAAGCCGTTCGGTGCAACGCCATTTAATTCGGGTCTGCCGCGATTCATGTTCTGGTTTGCGCTTGGCATGGGTGTCGCGCTAATCAGCTCTTGGGTCACCCATCAGCGGCGCAGCCCGATTCGCCTAACGACATTTATCGCTCGTCGGCCTGGTGCCTTCTGGGCGTCTGCGCTCGGAGTGTTCATTTTGGCCGGACTGTTTGTCACAGTTGATCAGCACGGAATGATCTTTGAGCGGCGCTCGCAGATGATCTATTGGGCGCTTTCTGGGGTGACGGTTTTCCTGCTGATCCTGCCGGCCGCTTTCTCAGAGCCTGGGCGTAGCGTTCCTTCTCGGGTGCTGATGAATCGGGTGCTTGTCTGGCTGGGAGTGATCTCCTACGGGATGTACCTCTGGCAGTTTCGCCCGCTCGAGTGGGCTGCGGAAAGGGGTGTCTGGCTGGACCACACGGTCAACGAAAATGTCTTCCTCTACCTCGCTGTTGGCGTTGGTTTCACGATCCCTATGGCTGCGCTGAGCTATTACATAGTTGAGAAGCCATTCCTCAAACTCAAGTTCTCGCGTCGCCGATCAGGATGACTCAAACCCTGGCAGGGTGGTGACCGTGGCGGTCGACAAGCATGCTGCTGCCAGCATTGGAGAAGGACATGTTCCCGACGTGGTTGCCCCACCACCGGGTAACCCACGTTTTCCTATGTTTGATGGGCTTCGCGCCATCGCGGCCTTAAGCGTCCTTGTACATCACGCGGCTTATTTTTCGGGCTACGAATCCGTCGGGAAACTCGGGCCATGGCTCGCCCTGTTATCAGCGGGCGTGATCCTGTTTTTTGTCATATCGGGTTTCCTGCTTTACAGGCCATTCGTTGCAGATGATCTCACCGGTCGCAAGCCGACCGCGGTGTCGACCTTCTATCGCCGGAGACTTTTGCGGATTATCCCCGCGTATTGGCTCGCATTGACGGTTATCGCGCTGCTTCCCTACAACGCTGCAATGTTCGATCATTGGCCTCGCTATTACTTCCTTTTCCAGATCTATCTCCCAGGTTCGCAAGCGGGCATTCCCCAGGCATGGAGTCTCTCTGTGGAGTTGGCCTTCTATCTGCTGATTCCCATTTATGCGATGGCAATGAGGAGTCTCCAACGGCAGGTTGGGATCAGGTCGAGAATCAAAATTGAAGCTGTATTGCTCGTTTTACTGAGTGCGATTTCGGCCGTCGTGGCGTGGCGGATTGATCACGGAGACAGCGAGTTGTGGGCGCTACCGGTGTCGTGCATCTGGTGGTTTGTGATTGGCATGGGCCTGGCATTGGTCTCTGCCCAAATTCAGGCCGGCACTATGAAGACGCCTCGGGTCGTCACGCTGATTCGTTCACGCTCAGGGGCAAGCTGGCTGCTTGCTCTAGTCGTCTTGGTGGCTTCAGGATGCTTGGTGAGCTTGATTCCCCCAACCGGTTGGCTCGATCCCGACTCCAAGTTCATCTGGTGGATTGCCGGCGGATTGATCGCGTCTCTCTTGGCGGCTCCGGCGATATTCACCGAGCCCGGTAGCGGGGGGATTCCGGGGAGGTTCCTCTCAGTCCGATTTGTTGCCTGGCTTGGGATTGTTTCCTATGGGGTCTACCTCTGGCAAATAGCGCCGATGGATTGGCTTTTGGACGGACGCCTCGGGTTGGATCTCGCTGGTTGGACTGTCCGCGACAGGTTCATTGTCCTCCTGGCGGTATCTCTCGCGTTCACTATTCCGGTCGCGGCGCTGAGCTACTACCTGGTTGAAAAGCCATTCCTCCGGCTGAAGTTCTCGAAGAAGAGCCAGACCAACTAGGTCACGCCGATCGCCGCTGCTGGGGTTAGTGCCCTGGGCAGGATTCGAACCTGCGGCCCTGGCTGCTCCGTAGGAGTGGCCATTTGTTTTTGGTGGAGTAGGCCGCTGCTGGGGTTAGTGCCCTGGGCAGGATTCGAACCTGCGGCCTACTCCTTAGGAGGGAGTCGCTCTATCCAGCTGAGCTACCAGGGCCGGGTTACGCAAGCCTAGTCAGCGGCGGGAATCGGTGGTTGGCTCGCAGTGTGCTGCCCGGAGGAATAGTCTGCGCAAGATGAGCACAGGAAGCTTGCTCGAGGAAGCATTTGATGCCAACGCAAGCGGCCATCCGGAGGTCGTTGCAGCGCGAACTCCGACTCAGTTGTTATGGCGACGATTGCGCCGCGATCGGCTTGCGATGGTCAGTCTCGCCTTCATCATTCTTCTGGTCTTTGTCGCGGTTCTTGCGCCGTTAATAGTTAGATTGATCGGTGCGCCGGAGCCGAATGTGATGAATAGTTCGCTGCTCAATTCGTTTGGCAATCCCAGTGGCCCGTCCTCCGCTCATTGGCTTGGCGTAGATGGACTTGGCCGCGATGTGCTCAGCCGTACGATTTATGGCACGAGAGTTGCGCTTCTCGGTGGTCTTGCTGGCTTGCTGGCAGGCTACTTTCGAGGGCCGGTAGATACTTGAATATCAAGGCTCGTGGATGTCCTGCTGGCCTTTCCGGTGTTGCTTCTGGCGATTGGTCTCGCCTCCGCCTGTTCGCTTGGCAACGGCTGTCTGGGGGGAGCTATTCAGCCCGGTCTCGGCACGGTGATTGCGGTGATCGCGATTGTCTCTTGGACCTACCCAGCTCGCCTCATTCGTGGCCAGGTTCTTTCGTTGCGTGAGAAGGAGTTCGTTGAAGCGGCGCGCTCACTTGGTGCTTCGAATGCGCGAATCATCTTCCGTGAGATCCTGCCGAACCTTGTCGGCCCGATGATTGTCTACGCGACGCTGATCATTCCTACAGCAATCCTTTTTGAGGCCGCGCTTTCGTTCCTCGGAATCGGAGTTAGCCCTTCAACTCCGAGTTGGGGGGCGATGATCTCTGACGCGACGACAACCTTTGATACTGCCTGGTGGTACATGGTCGCACCCGGCGTTGCCCTGCTTATGACTGTGCTGGCGTTCAATCTTCTCGGTGATGGACTCTCTGACGCACTCAACCCTCGCTCGGAAGATTGACAATCGATGAAAGGAAGCGAAATATGTCAAGGATTATGAGGCTGTCAATTGGATTGATGGCCACCGGATTGGCTATTGCGGTAAGCGCATGTGGTGGTGGTAGTGGCTCTAGCGGAAGCGCGAGCCTTGGTGTTCCAAACAAGCAGGACACGAGCGGTAAGCAGGGAGGCACTTTGACGGTTCTCGCCTCCGGCGA
>JAPLCG010000189.1 GCA_026392385.1 Solirubrobacterales bacterium | reverse complement strand
GGCTCCTACTGCCAGAGCACCGGTTGCGCCAGCACCAACTGAACTCGCTCCTGCTGCCTTATGAGGTATTGACGTTTCGCTCACCGCTTCAAAGTACCGGAATCAAGACGGTTCTTAAACAGAAGCGATGCAGCCGATCGCTGGCGCCGGCGAGGCGATGGTGTCCTTCTCAATAATCGCGTTGTCGGCGACCGCGGTTGCCAAGTCACGCAGCGGTCGTTAGCGACTGCCCGCCTGACAGATACGCTGCGCGTGTGGCGAACACACTGAAGATTTCGATCGGCAGCGACCGGCGTGACATCCCAATCATTGACGCTGCTGTTCAGTCGTTTGCAGCCGCACGGGATCTCCCCACCGATGGTGCTCAACAGCTCTGCGATGCGGTCCACCGGATGACCGCTTGGATTAACGACAACGCTTACCCGGGTGACCAGACCGGCGAGATCGAAATCCGGCTTGAGGTCACCGAGGGTGCAGTCTTCTGCTCGCTTACCGACACTGGAATGCCGCTTGCTGCCTTCGGCGATGGCGAAGGGGAAATTCCCGAAGAGCTCCGTGAACTTGAATTGGAAACCGAAGACCTTCGGCTCGTAAACCTTGCCGGCGAAGGTATGCGGATGAGTTCAATCGTCCGCTTTGAAGGGCTCACACCTGAGAAGCTGACGACGCTTGACGAGTGGCTACTCAGCGATGCACCGGAGCAGGGCGAGTTGGAGGGAATTGAGTTCCGCAATGCGCGCCCTGAGGATGCTGAGGCAATCGCCAAGCTGCTTTACGCGACCTACGGACTTCTCTACCCCCACCCAGATTTCTACCGGCCTCGTTGGCTTGCCGCCCAGATTGAATCCGAAACGATCTACTCGACCGTCGTTACTCACAACGGCGAGTTGATTGCCCATCAGGCAATGCTGACCGAACAGGAAGGTGGTGCGGTTGAGAGCGGCGTCGGCTTCGTCCACCCTGCCTACCGTGGCTTTGGGCTTGCCAGCGATTTCTTCGAATTCGCGATTGAGCGAATGCGGACTCTCGGCGTGCCGGCGATCCTAAGTCGCGCTGTAACCAACCATCCCTACAGTCAGCGGCTTGAGGCCGCCTATGGCTTCAAGACAACTGGATTGCTGCTCGGGTCGCTGCCGGTTTCAGTTCCGCTGTTTCATTCGCATCTGCGTGGCGCGCTGCTTTCGGCATACCTGCCATTCGATAAGAGTGATCGAGCTGTATCGATTGCTGGGCGGTACGAATCGCAACTTGCTGAGGCCTATGAGCGTCTCGGGCTCAAACTCGCTGGCTCTGGCACGGGCGCCGGGCTTGCAGATCTAGAAGGCCACGATTCGGTCATCACGGAACGCGGTGGCATGACGGGAATGATCGGCAGCCTCCTGATCACGGTTGGCCGCTGGGACGAACAAGCCCGCGCGGATCTGATCGCCGCACTGCGTGATGCCGTGCACCACAAGGATGAGATCGCCTGGTGCGACCTTGACCTGCATTCGCTTGATGCGGACCAACAGGCCGAGATCATCGAACTGCTGCGCAACTACGATTTCTTCTATGCGGGCTTGATGTGCTTCGGCCGCGTTGGCCACGACCACCTGCGCCTTCAATCAATGCTTAGTGACGACATCGAGACCGAAAAGATCGTTCTCGATTCGGATTATGCGCTTTCGCTCCGCGACTTTGTGCTCAGCGACCGCGACTAGCCAAGTAACGATTCCGAAAGGTCAGTTGAAGGCGTAACGGAACCGAGTTCCGTTGCAGTACTTACGGAGCTTGCCGCCCATTGAAGAGCCGTGTGAGCGGTTTTCACGGCTTGCTACATAGGCAACATCAGCCCGCCAGCCGGTAGGTCCAGATCCACTCTCAAGGTGGTAGCCGTGGCCCCTACCGACTGCGGGCGGGTATTCATCGCGGTCATAGCCCCTGCGGGTGCGGATGCCGCGCAGCAACCTGTTGCGACGCTGCGTTGCCCCATTTCGGTTAACGACGAGCACAGCCGGCCATCCCTTATGAATTGCGGCTAAAGCATGAGCCCGAATGTGCGGATACTTGGACCGGCTGAAGTAGAGGGTCACCACCGACCGCGGCGTCGTGCAGTACCGCGCTGCAGTGGCAGCCGTAGCTGCGCCCGAGTAGCCGCCTCCAGAAGGGATCAGAAACGCCGACGCCATGCCCGCAGTAACCGCCACGGCAAGCAACATCTTTGCGAAGAAACTCACGATAAAGACCAGAATAGTCGTTAGCGGCTTCCAGTCGGGATTACTTAGGCCGCCGACCGGCTGCGTAGGTTTGCCAACTGACTCAAACCCTTGAACCGGAGGATCGAATGCGTAAGACCCTTGTTGTATTGATTGCCGCGACTGCAGCCACTGCAATGACTGCCTGCGGGAGCACTAAGACAGTCACAGTCACGAGCACACTTACAACGTCAACCCAACTGAGTACCACCACAACCAGCGAGCCGACGACTAGCTCAACCACGACGACCACTACGGCTGACAGCAAGGTCAGCAAGAGCTGTGATGTAACTGGCGTAAGCCAGGTCAAGAACGGATCGGTAACCGTTCAGCTCACTGCCAGCGACTACCCGGCAAGCGCAAGCAACCTCGTCGGCTGCTCGACTGCCACCGACCTCGTCAACATCATCGCTAAGCAGAAGGCTGAAATGCCCGTTAAGACGAACAACTTCAACTGCACTCCGACGGTTAACGGCAACGCTGCCGACTTTACCTGCGCTGTAATAGCTACCGATAAGGGCAAGATCAACTACCAGTTCGTGCTCAACTACAACTGAGCCTCTTGGCATCGGCGTCCGGCAACAGCCGGGCGCCTGATCGCCGCCTTGACCTAATACCTATAAGGTCGCGCAATGGCCCTACACGAGACTCACGACAGCAATGACAACCTTTCAAGTCGCCCAGTATTCGCGATTGACGACAAGGTTCAGGTTCCGAAGTACAGCCTCCCAGATGGCGAGATGTCACAGGATGCCGCGTACCAGCTAGTTCACGACGAGGTGATGCTCGACGGCAACGCCCGTTTGAACACGGCGACCTTCGTGACGACATGGATGGAGCAGGAGGCCCGCCAGCTGATCAACGAGACACTCGACAAGAACATGATCGACAAGGACGAGTACCCGCAGACAGCGGAACTCGAACGGCGCTGCGTCAACATCATCGGCCGCCTCTGGCATGCCGATGAAGGCAGTGGCAACGCGACCGGCACCTCAACGATTGGCTCCAGCGAGGCAGCGATGCTCGCGGGCATGGCGCTCAAGTGGAAGTGGCGTGAACGGATGAAGGCGGCCGGCAAATCAACTGAACGGCCGAACCTCGTGATGGGAACAAATGTCCAAGTTTGCTGGGAGAAGTTCTGCCGCTATTGGGACATTGAGCCACGCATGGTTCCGGTTGAAGAGGGCCGGATGCACCTGACCGCCGACAAGGCCGTTGAACAGTGCGACGAGAACACGATCGGCGTAGTCGCGATCCTCGGCAGCACCTTTGATGGAAGCTACGAGCCGGTTGATGAAATTTCCGCAGCTCTCGATGAACTTCAAGCCGAGCAAGGGCTTGACATACCAATCCATGTCGATGCAGCCTCAGGCGGCTTTGTCGCTCCCTTCATCCAAGAGGACCTTGTATGGGACTTCCGCCTGCCACGCGTCAAGTCGATCAACTCAAGCGGCCACAAGTATGGACTTGTCTACCCCGGTGTCGGCTGGGTTGTCTGGCGTAACAAGGAGTCACTGCCGGAGGAACTGATCTTCAAGGTCAACTACCTCGGTGGCGAAATGCCAACCTTCGCGATCAACTTCTCGCGACCGGGCGCTCAAATCATCGCTCAGTACTACATGTTCCTCAGGCTTGGACGCGATGGCTACAAGCGGGTTCAGTCGGCCTGCCAGGGGGTCGCCATGCACCTCGCCGACGGGTTTGAGAAGTCTGGCCCCTACGAGGCGCTTACCCGCGGCGATGAGCTGCCTGTGATCGCCGTTCGTCTTAAGCCGGAGGTCACGGACTTCACGGTGTTTGAGGTTTCGCATGAACTTCGCGCACTTGGCTGGCTTGTGCCCGCTTACACAATGCCGCCGAATCTTGAAGAGCTTGCCGTGCTGCGGGTAGTCGTCCGTAACGGAATGACAACCGATCTGGCCGACATGCTGATTAGCGACATCAAGAAGGTCACCGACGAACTTTCAGGTCAGCCTGCTTCGCGAACCCGACACAGCTCCTTCCACCACTAGAAGCTCTGCGTCGTGCCGATCGTCGGTCATACGATCATGGTTTTAGCCGCGCTGCTACTGCTAGCAGCCGGTTGGCGTGTCGCCTCAAGGGTTGACAAGTTTGGGCTCGAGCGAGCCGCAGAGACAACGGTCTTAGACTGTGCCGCGGCAATCCTTGAGGCGCTGATTCTTGGCCAGTTTTCAGTTGGATCAAACAGGTGGGCACTATTGGGCGCCGCACTTATAACCGCGCTGATCGCCCGCTGGCAATTCCCCCGGCCTGAGGTCAGCCTTAGCGATGACCTGCGCGGCTGGTGGTGTAACTCGACACCATTCATAAAGGCGGCGGCTGGAGCTGGAACAGGCGCCCTGCTGTTCACGCTAATCAGCACCCTAGTCGCGCCACAGATTGGCTTTGACGCCATGATCTACCACTACCCAGAGGTGATCAAGTGGGTTCACAACGGCCGCCCGGGTTCAAACCTATTTGTCAACTACGACATACCTGTTGAGGCCTACCCTCACAATGGCGAGATCCTGATGACATGGGCTGCTGGCATGGCGCGCAGCTTCGTGCCCCTGACACTCATTGGAGTGCTCTACTTCCCGCTGCTGGTCGCTGGGATCATCCTGGTCATGCGTGCGCTCGCGGTCCGGACCACGGTCGCGCTCGCGGCGACGGTTGCAATCCTGGTGCAACCGCACCTGATTTTCCAGACAACCATCTACACCGGTGACGTTGCTTCCCTAGCGTGGGCGACTGTTGCCGCCGGACTTGCGCTCGGTTCACGCCGTGAGCCGCGGCGCATCGCATTTGCGTTTGTTGCCGCTGGGCTCGCGCTGGGAACGAAAACGACTGTTCTAGCACCGGTGGTAATTGTGATTGCCAGCTGCTGTTGGATCAATCGAAAGGCCCTTGTTGGCCAACTCAGTTGGATACTCCCAGGCGCACTGGCTGGCGTTAGCCTCGGCGTTGTCTGGCTTGTAAGGACGACCATTCAGCACGGCTGGCCGTTCTGGCCAATTCAGTCGGCCCCGTGGGGAGATCCGGTCCCTGTGGTGCTCGAACCCCTGCTTACCAACCGTTTCATCGACGCGCCTTGGACCACTATCTCACACGATCCGGGGTTCCTGATCGCAACATTCGGCGGAGGATTGGTGCTCTTCATCGGTGCTCTGCTAGCACCGATGCTGTCACCTCAACGAAGGGTTTTTGCCGCAACAGGCCTTTTCGCACTGACAATCGCTGCGTGGAGCCTTGTACCCGGTACGGGCGGGGTTGGCGACAGCGGTTCAATCGGTTCCAGCATGGCCCGCTACACAGCTGCAGCATCGGTGATCGCTGCAGTTGCAATCGCCCTTACATCCGCTGCGAGTGGCTGGCGTTCACGGGTCGCCATCCCACTGTTCGCTATCTCTGCTGCTGCGTCAATTGCAGCAGCGCTGGGACTTTTTGGTCAGAGCTGGGCGACTGGACTCAACGGAACCGCATCGGCAGGAACGCTGGTCAGCTACCCACTCTGGCTTCTGATTGCTGTTATCTGCGGCGGACTGATCTTCTGGGTGGCCGACCGAAGCACCGCCGCAACCGTGGCACCTGCCGACGAATCGGGAATCAGCAGCCCTAAACACCCCGTCAGCCTCCGCTCGGTATCAATCGGATTGCTTTCGCTAGGGCTGCTCACGCTGGCGATGTCATGGGCGGCCACTGGCTACCTAGAGCGCTGGACCCGTAGCGCCAGCAAGTACGACATCGGCGCACACTCAGTAAGTGCGGACAACGCCGATACGGTTACAAAGGCGTTCCTACGTCAACCGAGGTGGCGCTCCGGTGACGAACCGATTCGCTTTGCTTCGCGGCCAATGCTCGCCTCACTGGCTGGTGAGAGGCTCCAACATGACCTGGTCTTGCTGCCGGCCAACGGCAGCTGCGCATCTCTCCGACAGGCCGCATACCGTGGCTGGGCTGTTACGGCCCATCCAATCTACTGGGGAGGCCCACGCGGCTTTGCTCCTTACAACGGCTGGAAATGCTTCAACCGTGAGATCCCAGCCTGGATCGGCGAGTTCAACATCTACCGCTTCGACCTCGGCTGGCGCAGCTAAGGGCACTAACGGGTTCAGATCGCCAAGCGGGGCTTCCTGCAGACCGCGACGACATCCAGACTGTCATCCAGACCCGAGGAATCCAAGTAGAAATCGTCGACCTTGATCGCCTCCGCCTCGGGATCAGAGCCCTTACGTCTGCGATTAAGCAACAGGTCGTAAAGGATCTGCTTCACACGAAGCGGCACAAAGCGGCGAATTCGCAGCGGGTCTAGGCCTAGGTAGCGGTCGAGCACTACCCGTTCGCGAGCCGAGAACTTGAGCAGCCTTTCCGAGCCGAAGATTCCATAAATCTCTACCGATTCGAACGACTTAAGACAGAGATCGCGGAGCTGGTGCTGATCAAATTCGATGAAGTGGAACGGGTCGATTATCTCGTCGGGGCGCCCAAATGTAAGACGGTTCGGCGTTACATAGACGGCAACACCGTCCTCCCCCAAGACACGTGCCGCCTCAGCAACTGCCAACTCAGGATCAGGAACATGCCCAATTGCGTGGATACAACAGAGCGACGAGTAGGAATTGTCGGGGAACGGTAGAGCCCGCCTGTCCGCGCAAACGGTCGGCCCCTGCTGTCCGGCGAGCGCCCCGTCGAACAGGTCAACTCCAACCGTCTCTCTCGGCGCTAAAAGTTCGTAACTATGCCCATGTCCACAGCCAACATCCAGCACTTGGGCATCGCTCTCTAATAGCTTCGCCGCCTCAGCATAAGCGGCAACATGACGCTGCCAGGTTGGGTTGAAGCCACCAGATGGATCACTGACCCGCTCGCCGGAGATTCGGCTTGGCGAATCAACTATCAATGGCCGCTTGGCTGCCTCCACGTAGAAGCTGCCACCACGGTCAGCGGCAACCTCAACCGCTGTAGCCACTGCTGCAACTGGAAGTAGTGCGACACCCGCAAACACCACCGCACCACGCCCTATCGGCGTCATTGGCTTCTGACGAGCATCAGGCTTGCGAATTGCGTCGTAGAGACTAGGCCGCCCAGGCAGCATGCCGACGATTCCATGCAGCCAACCGAACAGCACCTGACCACCCCGATAGGAGCTAGTCCGCGATGCCGTTAACCCTTCCTGCCGGAGTGCTTCGAGCAGCGCTTCTGACGGAATATGAAAAAGATGCCGCGGTGCATCGATTGCCAACCAGCGATCCTTGAAGACTGCTGCTTGGATGCTCGACGCATTCGGGACCGCGATCGCTACGAGGCCATCGACTTCCAGCTTTGCTGCTGCGTGAGAGATCGCCTGTCTTGCCTTCGCGAGGTGCTCGAGCGAATGCCAAAAGACTATCGCTGCCCATTTACCCTCAATCTCGGCAATGTCCTCGTCTCTTAGGTCGGGACGATTCGCGCTCCGCTCAAGGCCAATTGCCTCACGGCCGCTGGCAGCAAATGAGTCAAGCAAACTGCCATCGCCGGCACCGACATCGAGAATTCGGCCGACCGGAGCTAGACGGGCGAGGCGGTTTGCCAGCCGACCACGCGTCAGCTTAAGCAGTCGGTCGCCTGGGCCGGAAAAGCGACCAGATTCAGGGCGATACCAACTTGAATATGCGCTATCCAACTCAGCCGAACTCGGCCACGGAGAAATCGTCCAAACGCCACAGGCAACGCACTTACGGCGCCGCTCGCCCCGCTCACAGCGGTAGTCAAACGGTCGCCAACACCAGCCACAGCTCTCCTGTTCGCCAGTTAGATCAGCAGTCGGTTCGGATCTATCAGCGGTCGACACAGGCGCAATACTAAAACTTAGGTTCGCGACCGCGCAGCAGCGCAGCTAATTAGCGAGCAGCCGCTTCTTTTCAGCAGCGAATTCATCATCGGTAAGCGCTCCCGATTGGTGAAGGCTCGAGAGGCGCTCCAGCTCGCTGATCCTTAGCTCTGCCGATGATTCAGGCGTCGCGGCATCGGGCACCTGAACCTGAACAGCGGTGATTGGTTCCGTTGGCTGCTCGGACACAGGCGTTAGAGGCTCGGTCGCCTGAGTCTCTTGGCCAGAGGTTGCCACTCGATCGCGTACCTGGCTGGCGGCTGAACGGGCGCCCTGAGCTCCACGCGTAATTCCGCTGCCAACTACTCCTCGGGCGTGCTCCCACGCCTGACGGAGCGTTTCAGTTTGGCCAGCGGCACTGGCATTTGGGTACTCAACCGCGGTCTGATTTCCAAGTGCCCAGACGCCAACTCCTGTGAGGATCAGCAGCAGAAGCACTGGCAGCAGTTCGCTGGTTGCCTGCACCGGACTCCAGATCAGAATCAACAGCACAAGTCCGTAGGCAGCTCCGTAGACGACGCCAGGCTTGTCCTTAAGCCACGGTGCAAGCCACTCGCGGATCGCTACTGCTGGCCTGCGCGGCCCGCCGACTGCGAGTGCTAGCAGGAACACCACAGCAATGCCGATCATGTTGATCGCTATGTCATGCAGCATGGCGGTCGAGATATCCCAGGTCGCCTCAGCCGCTGGCCGGACCGAATCATTCGTCACGGCAGCATCAACAACAACTCCCTTTGCGACGTTACGAACAACTAGGACAAGTAGCGCTGAGACGATCAGCGACCAACCGACCGCGATCATCGTCTTGCGGCGCCGACCCGGACTTGCAGCTACGGCAATTGCGTAGAGGAGCAACGCCGCGAGTGGGAAGATCAGCGCCCCACCACCAAGCACCTTGGCGGCCGAGCGAACCTGACCGATCTCCTTGGCACTGAAGACTGTTACCTCCGCTGCGCCAACTGGAATCTTTGCCGCCTGACTGGCGAGGCCAAAACGGTCGGCTAGGTCAATCGCAGCTGGTCGAAGGTCAAGCTTGACGTCGTTACCGGAGAACTGCAGAAAGCCAGTCTGCTTCTCATCAATGACATTGACGGCCTGCTGGGCGACGGCGCGGTTGGCCGTCTTCCAAAGGTCCTGCACTGGACCGGTTGAAAGCGCCTGTGAGATGCCGTCCTGCACAACGCCGCGCAGAGCATTGGCGGCAGGTCCAGCAAGAATCTCGGCTTCGGTTGGCAGCGCCTTCTTGATCTCGCCCTGCACATCAACGTTCGCGTAGATCTGGTCGGTTAGGAACTGTGCAGTTTGGCCGCGAATCGCGTCATTTTGAAGTAACTGCGATGAGGTGTTAGCCCAATTGTCAGGTTGCAGTACTTGGCGATCTGCCCAGACAGAGATGATCGCGACAGTTGTAACGATCGTTGCCAGGCCGATCAGAATGCGAACGAGGACTCGGCCACCGCTGCTGCCGCCGGTATCTGAGTCTTCAGCTGTCTCCGTTTTGATTGCCGTTGCTGGCTTGGCTTCGGTTTCGTCGCTCACCGGATCAAGGCTAGCCGACGACGGGCAAAGTATTCGCAACTGCCAGCATCGGTGCGTCAATACCGCGGCAGATTGTCGGCTAGCAGTGGGATCCTCGCGAGCGAACTTGATTCGACATAGTCTTTGCCTGTGTCCATAAACGGCAGCAGCAGCTCGGTCGGCCCCTCCACTGTGATCATTGGTGCCGGCTTCGGCGGTCTCGCCACGGCGATCGAACTTGAGCGCAGCGGTCACCACAACTTCACTGTGCTCGAACGCCAACCAGAGGTCGGCGGGGTCTGGCAGGCCAATGACTACCCAGGCGCCGCCTGCGACGTGCCGTCAATCATCTACCAGTTTTCCTACGCCCTAGATCCCGACTGGTCACGGCGCTTCGGCAGCCAGGCGGAGATCTGCGACTATCTCAAGCGAGTCGCCGCTGACACCGGTGTTGACAGGCGGATCCGCTTCAACACAACTGTCAAAGCAGCGAGCTTCAATGCGACAACCTCACAGTGGAAGGTTGAACTGGCCGACGGTGAGCAGATTGATTGCGATGTTCTCGTCTGCGCAGCCGGCCAACTGAGCGAGCCGAAGATCCCAGATGTACCGGGCCGTGAGCGATTCTCCGGCGAACAGTTTCACTCAGCTGAATGGGATTACAGTCGCTGTCGTAGGTAGCGGTGCCAGCGCAGTCCAAGTTGTGCCGGCAATTGTCGACAAGGTTGGGCACCTGACCCTCGTACAGCGCAATCCCAATTGGGTTGTCGGCAAGTACGACTGGGCGCCATCTCAGGTTGAGAAGAGCCTGATGCGTCGCTTCCCACCACTGATGCGCGCCTACCACAACATTCTCTGGTGGTGGTTTGAGATCCGCTACCCACTCGTGCTTCGCAAACTTGATCCGATCCGCAGAGTTTGGGAGGTAATCCTGCGCCGGCAGATCCGTCGCGCATTTAGTGACCCCGCCAAGGCCGCAGCCGTAACACCCGACTACCCACTTGGCTGCAATCGGATTCTGCTCTCCAAGCAGTGGTACCCAAGCCTCGCCCGCCCGGATGCTGACGTCGTCGCGGCCGGCGTGGCCGAAGTTACTCCGGAAGGCCTTGTTTGCAGCGATGGCGAGCTCGTCGAGGCCGATGTGATCATCTGGTGCACAGGCTTTAAGGCCAGCGAGTACCTGTCGCAGATCAAGATCACAGGGCTTGATGGTCAGGACCTGCAGGATCAGTGGCGTGACGGCCCAGAGGCCTACCTTGGGCTCGCCACACCTGGATTCCCGAACATGTTCATGGCCTACGGACCAAACACAGGCAGCCTCACAAACACTCTCGTCTACATGTTTGAGCGACAGGCCGCTTGGATCCGCCAGGCGCTTGACTGGCTCGCCAGCAAGGGTGGCTCAATCGAGGTACAACCCGATGATAATCGCCGATTCAACGACGAGATTCAGGACCGCTTTGACAAGACAGTCTTCACAAGAGGTTGTCACGGCTGGTACACGACTAACAGCGGCAAGGTCACACAGATATGGGCAGGCTCACATGTCGAGTACGGACGTCGAACTGAGCAGTTCGACCCAACAATCTTTAACCACCGCCCTGCTGCTTCACAGACCGCCGCTAACTAAGCGGCGAGAGCGCCCTTAGGCGTCGGTTACATACTCCTGCTCAATGAAGCGATTCTCTTGACGTTCAGCGGAGATCTGCACGGCGATGTAGACAATCAAGATGTTTACGAGCACGCCAATTCCGAGGAATGTGACGAGCAGTCCGACCGTGAAGTCGAAGCCGAGTGAACTTGCGAGCGTCATTGCGCTAGTAATCCTAGCGCCCGCCACGACTGAACGCTCAGGCGAGCACCTCACGCGTCTTAAGATGAACTCCAACCTTGCGCTTTACGCGCTGCAAGGCGTTGTCAACCGTCTTCGTGTCACGCTCAGTCAGTTCGGCGATCTCCTCGTAGGAGCGACCGTCCAGATAGAGGGAAAGTACCTCTGATTCAAGCTCTGAAAGCTCAGCTGAAAGGCAATCAACTAGCGCACGCAGCTCCTCGGATGAGATCACGCGACTGGCCGGATCATCAACAGTCGGGCCTGGTAGGAACTCGTCAAATGTCTGCTCTCCATCACCTGATTGGCCCGACGGTGACGACGAGAAGGAAACGTATTGATTGAGCGGCATGTGCTTGTTTCGCGTTGCAGTCTTGATCGCCGTGATGATCTGTCTTGTGATGCACAGCTCGGCGAAGTTACGGAAGCTTGATTCACGGTCGGTCCGATAGTCACGAATCGCCTTATAAAGGCCGACAAGTCCCTCCTGGATCAGATCTTCGGAGTCACCGCCAGCTAGGAAGTAGGAGGAAGCCTTGAGGCGCACGAAGCCCTGATAACGCCGCACAAGGCGGTCGAGTGCATCGGCGTCGCCCTGCTTGGCAAGTGCAATAAGGAAGCCATCATCAACCTTAGGTCGAACCTTAGACTGTCTCTGGAACTGCGGGGATTGCATCGTCATACCGACACTCCTTCCATATGGCATATGCCATATACGGTGGTCGGCGCTTCACCTCCCCTGGGCGCCCTGAACTTAGATTGACCCGGATCGCCTGCCAGAGCCTAAAGCTCTGGTCGACCCTTAAGGGCAGATGCAGACTTCCATAACTCTGCACTCATGTCAAGGGCAATTCTGAGAAATACTCAGATCGAGCGCTGGCGAACTGCTTCGTAGACGATCGCTGAGGTCGCGGTTGCAACATTCAACGAGTCGACACGGCCCTCGATCGGCAGCGAAATCAGCAGATCACAGGCTTTTGCGACCCTTGGCCGCAAACCACGCCCCTCTGAACCCATGACGAGCGCCACAGGGCCAGTCCAATCAACTGAATCCCAGCGGGCATCGGCCTCACCGGCTGCTCCATAACTCCAGAGCCCAGCCTTACCGGCCGCATCAATGTAATCGGCAATGTTTCGCACTCTTGCTACGCGCAGGTGTTCAACTGCGCCGGCTGACGCCCTACAGACGGCACCGGTTACCTCAGCAGCACGATGCCTTGGGATAACAACACCCGAAATGCCCGCCGCTTCAGCAACCCTGCAGACGGCACCTAGATTGTGTGGGTCCTGAATCTCATCAAGAATCAGAACAAAGGCATCGCTCTCGGACAGCAGGCTGTCAGCGTCTGAGTAGCCAAACTCCTCGACCTCCGCAACAACGCCCTGGTGGCTAGTTGATCCACATCGATCGGCAAGTTGATGAGCCCCAGCCTCAATTACGACCAACGAACTTGGCCAATCCGGCTCCGGACCCCGTTCACCGACCCAAACCCGTTCTACGGCTCGCGGGCCACGGATTGCCTCGGCAACCGCGTTGCGCCCATAAATGATCACTGTTTACGAACCAAACTCGGACCACTCTCGGCATCGCGAACCAGCCAGCCAGCTTCGTCAAGCAGATCGCGTATCCGGTCAGCCTCTGCCCAATCGCTGGCAGCTCGTGCTGTTTCGCGCGCGAGCAACAACTCAAGTGCCTCGCTCGAAGGCTGATCGGATTCGCTTTCGCCATTCAGCAGGTTCTCAAGAGCAAGCACCTCGAGCATCAGCCGAAGATCAGCGCCGCCAACGTCGCCCTCGAGGCGATTAGCTTCGCGAATCCAGCTAAATAGCTCCGCGAGTGCTGCCGGAGTGTTGAAATCATCAGCAAGGGCATCGAAGAACCGCTCCCGGTACTGCAGAAGCCCCTCAGGCGACTCGCCATCGGTGATGCGACGGCCGATTTCGACAATCCGCTGTGCACGTGCCTTTGCCTCAACAAAACGCTCATCTGAGCAGGAGAGTGGCTGCCGGTAGTGGCCACCAAGCAGCCATATCAAGACTGCGTCACGGCCATTATCAGCCAGCGCCTCATGCAAGGAGAGGACATTGCCAACCGACTTAGCCATCTTCTCGGCGCCGAATTGGACCATGCCGTTATGCATCCAGATCCGCGCCAGCGGAACTCCACGCGCAGCAGACGTCTGTGCCTGCTCGTTTTCATGGTGGGGAAAGACAAGATCATTGCCGCCACCATGAATTTCGAAATCGGCTCCAAGCGCCGCCTCTGCCATTGCCGAGCACTCAATGTGCCAGCCGGGCCTACCAAGCCCCCATGGCGAAGGCCATGCCGCATCCTCGTCCGGCTTGGTCTGCTTCCAGAGCGCGAAATCAAGCGGGTCGCGCTTGCGATCTGCTCCCTCGATCCCCTCGCCCTGATCAACATCTTCGATGCTGCGATGCGAGAGCTCGCCATAAGCCGGGTGCGATCGAACACTGAAGTAGACGTCACCATCAGCCTCGTAGGCATTCCCGGCCTCAATTAGGTCCTCAATCAAGGCAACGATTGCGTCAAGCGACTCGGTAGCCAGAGGCTCGGCGTCAGGGCGGCCTACTCCGAGTCTGTCGGTGTCGGCAATGTAGAAGGCAGCCATCTCAGCGGCAAGATCCTTGCTTGGCCGGCCGGCCGCCACCGCTGCTGTATAGATCTTGTCGTTGATGTCAGTGATGTTGCAGACGAGCGAAACATCGAGGCCGACCGATTCAAGGAAGCGTTTATAGATCGCAAAGACAACAAACGGCCTTGCGTTGCCTACGTGGATACGGCCATAGACCGTAGGCCCACAGACATAGATCCCGACCTTGCCGGGTTCGCGTGGGGCGAGATCCAAAAGCTCGCCAGTAAGGCTGTCGTGAATGCGTATCTGCCGCACTTATCTGCGAGCGTAGTCGTCTCGGGCGCCTAACCGCCGTGAGGCCAGCCGACGCCCATCGGCAGGATCCCGCGGATGATCTGAATTGCGACTACCCCGAGCGTCAGTGCGACTGCCGCATGTCGTACTCGCCTGTCATCGCTGAGCGCCGCAAATGGCAGCGCAAGAACTACATAGTTCGGGTGAAGTTGGGTTGAGAGCACAAGCAGCGCCATCATCGAAACCGCAAAGCCGGAGATCCAACCATCGCGGGATCGGATCGAACTACGGAGCGCCAGGACAACGACAACAGCAACACCGGCGAGCAGAACAGCTCTCGCGATCGGCCCAATCGGGCCAATCCCGAGGTACCCAGCAATTACGCCCGGGAATGAGTGCAGTTCGCCGATGTGCAGGGATGTTCCATCAGCGATGCTCGCGGGAATCGCTAACCAGTGCAGCCCATAAAACGCCGTCCCGAGCAGGGCGACAGCCAAGGCCCCGAGTGCGAAGCCGCCAGCGAGTGACCAGCCGCCACGGCTGCGCCTTACAGCGGCTCCAACGATCAGGAACGGTAGTGCGAGGCCGGCAGTTGCCTTAACGCCAATGGCAGCGGCCATAGCAACTCCTGAGCGCCCAAATCGTGACTCGATCAGCAACTTTGATGCGAATAGCAGCAAGGCGAGCGCGACTAGGTCGTTATGAGCGCCGCCAGCCGTGTAGATCAACATCAGCGGATTCAGTGCGACAAATAGCGTCGCAGGCAGCGGGTCACGACCGAGAGATTCGGCGATTGACCACGTAAGCCAGACACAGAGCAGTCCGCAGGCGGCGGTGAAGACCTTCAACGCCCAGAGGCTGCCGATTGGCCCAATGAACGTCAGCGCCGCCGTTAGCAGCGTAAACAGCGGTCCGTAAACGGTTGGCGTGTCGAGCCAGATCAGACCTGTCCAACCAAAGATTGGGTCTTGCGGCCTGACGACTGGACCATGTTCGTACGGGTTTACCCCGTAGAGAACTTCCAAACGGCCACCGGACAGGTAACTGAAAACATCTGTTGAGAGCAGCGGCGGCGCTATCGCCATCAGTGCGTATAGACCGATGATCGTCCAGACGATCGTCTTCAACCTGATCTGGTGACCACCATCAACGACCAGTAGCCACGCAACCGGCATACAGATTGCGGCTATTGCCGTTAGGACAACGAGAATCGGACTGATCTGCCCATGCTCAGGGTGCAGGTTCAAGGCACTTAACGGCGCTAGTAAGCCAAGAATCCAGTTCGGAAGCTCCGATCCAGGCGCACCGATCGGAACCAGTGCCCTGACTGACGGGGCAGCTAGAACAATTAGCACCGCGATCGTCGAATAGGTAGCCAACGCAACGCGCGGCGAAACCGCAGAGCGAATCGCTCGCCACGGGCCACTACTCCGGCCAAAGGCGCTGCCCGCCGTGCTCTGACCTGCCGCGTGCTGCTCCATCAGCCCTTTTCGATGACGGTTACAACGGCCATCGCCGCCGCACCCTCACTGCGGCCAAC
Organism: Solirubrobacterales bacterium; assembly: GCA_026392385.1. Lineage (GTDB taxonomy): Bacteria > Actinomycetota > Thermoleophilia > Solirubrobacterales > Solirubrobacteraceae > WLNJ01. The sequence continues at coordinate 2,006 of JAPLCG010000189.1, read as the reverse complement.
AAAGCCAAGCTTCTCGCCACGCGTCGCCTTCACATTTACGCGGTCAGTTGGGACGGAAAGCGCAGTAGCCAAATTGGCGCGCATCTCGGCGCGATGCTCTGCAAGCTTCGGTTGCTCGATAACGACGGTGGCGTCTACGTTCCATGCCACATAGCCTGCGCTACCAATCAATTCAACCGCTGCGACCAGCAATTCCAACGAGTTGGCATCCTTCCAGCGCGCTTCCGTGTCGGGGAAGTGAGTGCCAATGTCGTTCAAGCCAGCAGCGCCCAGTAGCCCATCGATAATCGCGTGGGTCAGAACATCAGCATCGGAGTGCCCGGCGAGACCTAGCGAGTGCTCAACCCGCACTCCACCAAGGATCAATGGCCTGCCCTCGGTCAGCGGATGGACGTCGTAGCCAATCCCTGTGCGCGGATGGCTTGCCATCAGCTGGCTCCCGCTCGCTTCGTGAACATCAGCTCTGCGAGCTCTAAGTCAACTGGACTCGTGACCTTGAAGTTGTCATGTGTCGATTGCACAAGCCTGATTCTGCCACCAAGCGCCTCAACGAGGGCAGCGTCGTCGGTTGCGGCTGCGAGTACTGCATCGTCCTGATCAAGTGCAGCCTGCAAACGATCGCGCCTAAAAGCCTGCGGGGTCTGCATTGCCCATAACGATGACCGGTCAGGCGTGCCAGTTACTCGTTGATCAGCGTCAGCGACCCTAATCGTGTCTGCGACGGGAACTGCAGCAACCCACGCCGCAGCACCATCACCCTCGGCAACAGCATTCGAAAGCGCCTCGATCAGAGCAACGCTGACTAGCGGCCGTGCCGCATCATGAACGAAGCTGGTCGGCAGCTGCGGCGAGTGCCGCCCTAACTGAGTGGGAGCGCTCGGCTCCGCCTTCGCAGACGGTGCAGCCAGCGATCGCCTCAGATTCATCCTGACTGGCCGCCGACCAGCCCTGAGGGACAGCGACCACAACCTCCACCGAGCTGTCCCACTCACGGAAGGCGTCAATGCTCCAAGCCAGCATTGGCCGCCCAGCGAGCAGCGTGAACGCCTTAGGACGGTCTGTCCCAAGGCGTTCACCACGCCCGGCGGCGACGATCAGTGCGATCGCCAACTGATTCGCCGGTCAGCCTGCTGCGGCCAAGGCCGCGCGGCCATCTGCCGAAAGCATCTCTGCGAGGTGCGCCTCGGCCTGCTCATCATCCATCTCGAGTGCGTACTTGAGCTCAGATGCGAGGTTCGTCTTTGCCCTCGTGAACTGAGCCTTCTCACCAGTTGACAGGCCCTTCTCGTTCTCGCGGATCGCAAGGTTACGGAGCACCTCAGCCTGCTCGAAAATGTCGCCGCTGTTGAGCTTCTCCTTGTTGTGCTTGAAGCGTCGGTTCCAGTTCTTCGGCATTTCAGTTGCGTCACCGGTCAGAACCGCAAGGACCTTCGTGACCGTCTCATCGTCGATCACGCGCCTCAAACCAGCACGGGCAGCGTTCTCGGTTGGCACCATGACCGTCATCGAGTTGTGATGGATGCGGATCGTCAGGTACTCACGCTTCTCGCCAAGGATGTCCTTCTTTTCCTTCATCACAACTTCACCAGCCCCGTGGTGTGGGTAGACAACTGAATCGCCGACCTTGAAATCGATGATTTCGATCTCAACTTCGTCGATCTCAATCTCAATCATTTCTTCTTTGTCCTTTGGGATGGTGTCCTCCTGTTGTTGGGAATGCCCTGGGGGTTGGGCACTCAGGTCTGCAGATAACGATCTACGAGGTTTATTTCCTGCAGGCGGCGCAGGCCCTCACGAATGTCCTTCGCACGCAACTCGCCTACGCCCTCAACGGACTCGAGCAGTCCATCGGGTGCGGCGAGCATCTCTTCGAAGCTTTCAAACGACTCGATAATCCTCTGAACAACGAGTCTCGGAAGTCGTGGAATACGGCCGAGGATTCTGTAGCCACGCGGGCTAACAAGGTGAGCAATCGTGTTGATCTTGCGGTCAAACCCGAGCAATTC
>JAPLCG010000101.1 GCA_026392385.1 Solirubrobacterales bacterium | reverse complement strand
TCGCCAAGTAGCTTCGCCCAGCCAGCGGTGAAGAGCAGGAATCCAACCCAGACGAGCAGCGTTAGGCCTGCCGCAGCCCAGCGCCTAACAACCGGCACGAAGCCAAAGTCGGAAATACGCACGCGCCCAGCTGCCAGCTTGACCGCCAGTAAGGAACCAGCGACCATCGCAAAGTCCTGCATCAACGTTGAACCGAGCAGCACTCCTGGTGACTTGAGTCCAAAGTGATCCCCGGAAACAGCCCCGATAGCGATTGCGAGAACTGAGAAGACAAGGCCGCCAACAATCGCGCCCGAAACGACGAAGGCAACTGCAAAGAAGAGCGTCCACAAAGGCCACGGCGGCAGGGCGGCACGGGTCAGCCCTCGGCTGGAAGTGCCCGCTACCGCGGGCTCAAGAGGGGCTCCGAGTTGTTCCTGCACTCGACTCAGCCTATGCGGTCGCTGTCGAGGTCGGCGCACGGGTGATTCCATAACCTGATGGGCAGGAACTCACCCGGCGGAGCCGAAAACAAAGACGGATACACTCGCCGAAGGCTACGCCGCCGGGGCGTCCTTCAGAAAAGGTCCGATCGATGACTCGCCGTGAACGAAAGAAACGCCGCCAGAAACGCTCGGGGGGCGCAACCAGAACGAAGCGCATCGTGCTCGTATGCGTGGTGATCGGCATCCTTGTTGGCACTGGCGCAATGGTCTGGGTCTTCTCTGTTGCAGCATCCGCACCAGACATCAATCAACTTAAGGCGGTTGAGCAGGGCGCGACCTCTGCCGTGTATGCGGCCGACGGTAGCCGTCTTGGCTTTATCTCCACCGTCGTTCTTCGTTCCCCGGTTGACGGCAAGGCGATCCCAGCTCAACTGGGGCAGGCGACAGTTGCAATTGAGGACCGGCGCTTCTACCAGCACTCCGGCGTTGACTATGTAGGAATTGCCCGAGCAGCAGTTAGGAATGCAAGCTCCGGCAAGACCCTGCAGGGCGGTTCTACGCTGACAATGCAGCTTGCACGCAACCTCTATATCCCCGGGGAGCGAAGCGCTAAGTCGATCGACCGCAAGATCAAGGAGTCGAAGTGGGCACTTGAGCTTGAACAGAAGCACTCAAAGCAATGGATCCTCGATGCCTACATGAATGATGTCGCCTACGGAACGGTAGGCGGACAAACAGCTGTCGGAGTTGAAGCTGCTTCAAGAATGTTCTTTGACAAGAACGCCAAAGATCTGACGCTCGCTCAGAGCGCCCTACTTGCCGGCCTGCCACAGGCGCCGTCGGAGTACAACCCACTCCTCAACCCGAAGGCAGCCAAGAAGCGTCGCGCCGAGGTGCTTGACGCGATGGTTAAAAACAACAACATCACTCAGGCGCAAGCCGACGCTGCAAAACAGGAGCCGCTCGGTGCGAAGCGTAACTCTTACTTCACTGCCCGCCGCGAAGGATTCTTCTTCGACTATGTAACCCAAGAGCTCTACCGCCGATACGGCGTAGCCACAGTCCGGCAGGGTGGGCTGTC
>JAPLCG010000062.1 GCA_026392385.1 Solirubrobacterales bacterium | reverse complement strand
GAGGTTCAGCTCGTTGGACACAATCGTTACCGATTCGCCCCATTGGCTGAATAGTTCGCCAGCGACACCTGCAAGCACTGCCAGCGTGGCAAGCGGCAGTAGCCATCTGCTCAGTCGGTTGCTACCAATGACACCAAGCAGTAGCACGACTACTGCGCCGACGCCAGCAATCGTGAAGGGCATAAGTGCCGCCCAGTCAATTGTCGGTCCGTGCAGAACGGCGGTCATCGCGATGCCTCGTGAGATACAGGGTTCTGGTCAGCTGCTGCTGCAGCCTTTGCGACTGAGGCCTGGGCGGCCGATTCGCTTCTGTTTAGCAATGGCTGTGGTGACACGGCAAGAGCCAGTACGAGCAGAATCGCAGGCACGATTGGCAGCGCCTCCAGCCATCCGATATCCCGTTCCTCGCAGCCATTGTCGTTTGGCCCGTGCATCGCGCGGATGTACATCCGCAGCATGTAGACAGCGGCGAGTACAACGCCAAGACATGCGATCACCGCAATCACAACAGTTGAGCCAAATACGCCGCGAAGGACGAGGAATTCACCGATGAAGTTGGCTGAGCCTGGCATTGCAAGGTTCGCAAGTGCAGCGATCAGGAAGACGACAGCGAGTACCGGCGCGCCAACTGCAATGCCTCCCATTGATGAGAGCCGCTCGGACCCGTTTGAGCGAGCTGCAAGTAGTCCGAGGATCAGGACGAGCGGGACGGTCACGAGCCCGTGGTTAACCATCTGGAGCAGGGCACCTTGCGCGCCATCGTCAGTCAGGCTGAAGATTCCGATCAGGATGAATCCAAGCTGCGCTACCGATGAGTAGGCAACAACAAGGCGAGCATCGTCGGTTGTGAAGGCGAGCACCGATGCGTAGATGATCGAAGCAAGGCCAATCACCAGCATCAATGTTTGGAAGCTCGCCGCCGCTGACGGGAAGATCGGCAGAACGAGCTTGAGCAGCCCGTAAGCAGCAACCTTTGAGAGAACCCCTGAGAAGATTGCCAGCACTGGTAGTGGCATTGCTCGGTACCCGTCCTTCAGCCACCCGTGCAGTGGGAAGGCTGGCATCTTGACGAGCATTGCTGCCGCGAAGCAAAGGAACAGCCACTGCTGTGTGCCCTTGCTGAGCGGATGATCGGCAAGGTTGCTGATCAGAAAGTCGATTGGTCGACCGGTCTCGCTTGCCGTCATCGCTCCCGCAGCAACGCCAGCGGCAAGCATCAGCAACGAGCCTGCAAGCGTGTAGATGACGAGTTTGGTCGTTGCCGGTACGCGGTCGCGACCGCCCCACTGTCCGGTCAGGAAGTAGAACGGGATCAGCATTAGGTCGAAGAAGAGGATGAACAGCAAGAGGTCTTGAGCAAGGAAGGCGCCGAGTACCGACGATGCGCCAAGTCCCAGCCATACAAAGAACAGCCCGGGGTTATCCCAATTTCGCAGGGCACAGGCGATCGCAACACAGCTGTAGACGAACGCAGTCAGAACGATCAGTGCGAGGTTGAGCCCATCGATAGCAAGTGCCCAGTGGACGCCGAGCGGCGCGATCCAAACCTGGTCGACAGCGAACTGTGCGCCAGCCTTAGCTGTGTCGTAGTCGACGGCAATGCTGATTGCAAAGCCGAGAGTCACCAGTGCGCCAAGGACTGCAAAGGCAGCGGCGCCTCGCTTGCCGAGTAGTGACCCGACCAGCGTCGAGATCAGCGGGATAGCAATCAGAATGCTGAGATTCGTCATGATTGGAGCAGGAAGTAGAGGGTTACGAACGTGGTGCCAACTACGACAGCTGCGATGTAGCCGCGCAGCATTCCGTTCTGGAGGCTTCGAACTGCCGCCGATGAAATTCTCACCAGCGAAAGCGAGCCGCCAGTGATCGCGCTGTCAATAACGACACGATCAAATGTGCGCTCGCCAAAGCGGCCAATAGCGGCGAATGGCTTAACGAATACCGCGTTGATTGCCTCATCAAAGAACCACTTGTTGACGAACAGTCGGTGAGCGGCAGGCAGGCGCTGCTCGATCCTCGCTGACATGCCTGGCCGCTTGATCCAGATAAACCAGGCGGTAGCGATCCCCGAAAGACCAATCAGTGCGCCGAATACAAGGCCGAAGATCTCAAGCGCATGGTTAGTTGGCAGCACCTTCGCGCCAACAAATGACGGCTCAAGGAACCGATCAAGCCCCCAGCTGACATCGGGCAGCTGGATGACTCCACCAACCGTTGCGAGCACTGCAAGCAGGAACATTGAGATTGCCATTCCAGCGGTTCGCTCAGCGATGTGATGCTTTGCGCCTGGGTAGCCAACCTCAGTTGTTTCAAGCGTTCCGTCACCCGGATTGCGGTGCTCTTCAGCGTGGAAGATCCGCCCTGATTCAAGTGACTTGGCTTCCTCGCACGGCTCGCCGTGGAAGGCTCGGAAAATCATCCGGAATGTGTAGATCGCAGTCAGTAAGGCGCCCGCGTAACCAGCCGCGTAGAGGGCCCAGTGCCAGCCGCCTTGAGCACCGACGACGTAGAGGATGTCGTCCTTCGAAAAGTAGCCCGAGAAGGGCGGGATGCCTGATAGGGCAAGACCGCCAACGATGAAGCAGGCGTAGGTGATCGGCATTGATTTACGGAAGCCACCCATACGGTTTAGGTTCTGCTCGCCGGCCATTGCACTGATTACTGAGCCGGCCGCCATAAACAGCAGTGCTTTGAAGAACGCGTGGGTGATCAGGTGGAACATCCCCGCGGCGTAGCCACCAACGCAGACGGCCATGATCATGTAGCCAATCTGGCTCATAGTTGAGTAGGCAATAACCCGTTTTAGGTCGGTTACAACGATCGCGATCGTCGCTGCGATCACGAGCGTTAAGCAGCCGATCACGGCGCCGGTGTTCGCCGCAGTCGGGGCGATCTCAAACAGTGGGTGCATGCGGGCGATCAGGTAGACACCGGCGGTCACCATCGTCGCTGCGTGAATCAGCGCACTGACAGGTGTTGGGCCCTCCATTGCGTCAGGCAACCAAGTGTGGAACGGAACCTGTGCTGACTTCGCGAAGGCTCCAACCAGAAGCAGCAGGCAGCCGGCAACGATCGTCGTGCCGTCGTGGCTGAAGACCTGGGGAGCCTTAGCGAAGCTGCCGAGCAGGTCTACGGTTCCGGTCTGGTTGATGATGATGATTGCACCCAGTACGAGGCCAACATCACCAACAACATTGATTACAAAGGCCTTGATTCCAGCCTTGGTTGCCGTCTTTCGCCGGTACCAGAATGAGATCAGCAGGTAGGAGGCGGCTCCGACGAGACCCCAGCCGATGATCAGGAAGATGCCCTTGTCTGAGGCCATGTAGCCGGTTGCGTAGAGGTGAATCAGTGTTGATACACCAGTTACAACGAGGATCATCACCATCGCAAGCGGATCAATGAGAATTGAGAACTTCGCGTTGAGATCTGATGTAACCGCGTAGTCCCAGAGACTGACAACAAACTGCCGTGATTCCTCGGGCCGATCCTCAAGCTTTAGGCAGGTCACCAGCGCTGATAGGAAGGAGAGGAAGATTGCCAGGGTGCCGAGCACCCCAGCCTTGCGACCGCTCAAGATGGGCCGCCCAAGCGCGATCAGGATCGTGCCGGCAAGCGGAAATGCGAGCACCAGCCATGCGGTCGTATTGATGCTCATCCGCGCAGCTCCTCAAGCTCGTCAACATCAACCTTGAGACCACGGCGGTGCAGCGCGACGATCAACCCAAGGCCAACCGTCACCTCGCAGGCGGCAACGACCATCACGATTAGGGCGAATATTTGGCCGTCAGCGTTGCCCCACATACGGGCAAAGGCAACGAGAGCAAGGTTGCCAGCATTGAGTGTCAGCTCAAGGCAGAGCAGAATCACAATTGGATTTCGCTTCGTGAGAACGCCGCCAATGCCGATTGCGAAGATCAGCGCTGAGACGGCTAGGTACCAGGCGATTCCCATTAGCGGTCCTCTCCGCGGAATCCAGCCACAGGCCGATCACCACTTGCCTCGGCCATCGTTCCGGTGCCCGCTGGTGGTGCCGCAGCAATAGTCGCCGCATCAAACGGCACATCGCCAGGCCCATAACCAACGCGACGACGGGCTAGCCCTACGGCTCCGATAGCTGCAACGAGCAGCAGCAGTGATGCGACCTCAAAGGGCAGCAGGAACTTTGTCAGCATCAGGTCACCGATCTGGTTAGCGGACCCGAACATCGTTGAAACCTTCGCGCCCTTGCTGGTAACTGCTGAGAGGCCGCTGCCGAGTAACGCAATCAGTAGCTCAACGATCAGAACACCGACAAAGATCGGAGTCAAGACACGCAGCACTCCATGGGAGGTACCCAGCGATTCATCCTGACCGCCGATGTAGGCGACAACAAAGACATAGAGGACCATTACGGCGCCGGCATAGATGATCACTTGGGCGGCAGCGAGGAACTCGGCCTGGAGCAGCAGGAACAGCACTGCGAGGCAGATCAGGTGCGCGACCAGCGACAGAACTCCGTAAAACGGGTTGCGCAGGGCGACCACGCCGACCGCGCCGACGATCGCCCCGATCGAAGCAAGGAAGAAGAGCAGAATCGACAAGCGCTATTCGTCCTCGGTCCTGAGTGGCGTGCGTTCAAGCGGCTCAGCGAGCAGCATCTCCTTCGTGAAGATCAGATCGGAGCGGTTTAGGTCGGAAAGTTCGTAGTCGTGACCCATCGTTATCGCGTCAAATGGGCAGGCAACTTCGCAGTAGCCACAGAAGATGCAGCGCGACATGTTGATCTCGTAGACAGCCGCGTAACGCTCGCCGGCACTGACCCTGTCCTCAGGATCGTTCTCAGCAGCAACGACGCGAATGCAGTCGGCTGGGCAGGCGGCCGCGCATAGCGAGCAGCCGACGCACTTTTCGAGTCCGCTGTCCTCAAACTTGTGCAGCTTGTGGCGACCACGGAAGCGCGGGAAGACTGGAGTCTTCTCCTCTGGGTACTGGATCGTCAGCGGCTTCTCGGCGACGCGGGCAAGCGTTGTCTTCAGACCGCGAAGCGTCTCGCCGAATGCGCGATAGGTACCACGCGCAACGCCCGCCTTCGGGCCGCGCTGGACTGCAATTACATCTTCGTCACGGAGATCGGCCATTAGGTTGTCACCAGTAGTGTCGCGGTTACAAGAGTGTTGAGGGTTGCGAGCGGCAGCAGTATCTTCCAGCCGAGCGTCATCAGCTGGTCGTAGCGGAGCCTCGGCAGGGTTGCGCGCACCCAGATGAACAGCAGAATTATCAACAGGGTCTTGCCAAGCACTACGAACGGTCCGGCCCAACCTGGGGTGTACCAACCAAATGGAAGCTCCCAGCCGCCAAGGAACAGGGTCACGGTCAGGGCCGAGACGATGATCATCGTCAGGTACTCGGCAAAGTAATAGGAGACAAAGCCAAGGCCGCCGTACTCGGTCATATAGCCGCCGACCAGCTCGGCATCTGCCTCGGGAAGGTCAAATGGGGCCCGGTTCGTCTCAGCAAAGCCTGCGATGAGGAAAATCATGAATCCAACAATCTGTGGCCCAATAAACCAGCCTTGAACGCTCTGGGCTTCAACGATTTCAGTCAGTGACAGGGAGCCGGCCATCATGATCACGCCAACAAGTGCCAGCCCTTGGGAGATCTCGTACGAAATCAGCTGTGCAGCCGAGCGCATTGATCCGAGGAATGAGTACTTCGAGCCTGATGCCCAACCGCCGAGCATCAGTCCGTAAAAGGCGATGCCGCCAAACGCAAATGCGTAGAGGATGCCGATTGATGGATCAATGCCGTAGAGGCCGACCTCGGTACCGAATATGTCAACTGTGTTGCCAAATGGAACGATTGCCAGCGTTGCCACTGCAGTCAGGATCGAGATTGCCGGCGCGATCATGAACAGGAAGGCGACTGAGGTGCGGGGGCGGAACCCTTCCTTCGTGGCCAGTTTGATGATGTCGGCAAGTGGTTGCATCAAGCCGAATACGCCAACACGATTTGGTCCATAACGGCCCTGAAAGCGACCGAGCAACTTGCGCTCAAGCAGCAGGATGATCGGGATCAGCTGCAGTCCTATCGCGAAGATCACGATCGCCTTGATGATCCCAACCCACCATGGCTCAGCGAGGTTGACGACGGAAATCGGCAGCGTCACTTCGCCGTCACCTCAACAAGTTCGCCCTCTGTCGCACTTAGGCCGACTGAGGTAAGGCCTGACTCAATAAAGATAGATCCTTCAGGAACATCGCTTCGCAGCTGTGCAACCGCCTCAAGCTGGCTTCCGTTTGACCCAAGTTCGACCCTCTGGCCGTTACCAATGCCAATTCGCTCGGCATCCTCAGGTGAGATCTCGACCGTTGCGCTGCGTGAAAGGAATTTGAGCGCCGGTGAAATTTCAACCTCCGGCGAGGCCCAAATTGAACGGTATGTACCAAGCCGAAGCGAGCCATTTGGCGACGCTGCAGCCGCTGGCGGTGCGGCGGTCTCACCTGCTGTTCCGGCTGGCAGTGCTGAAGCTGCATCGCGCTCCTGCCAGCGAATTCCGCGTCCACCAATTTCATCGGAAGTCAGTCCTGCATAGAAACCAACAGCCTCAGCGACCGCCTCAGTCGCCTTGCTGCCAGTTGAAAAGCCTGGCTCGAAGCCAACTGCATCGGCAATGGCTGCGATCACCGCGGCCGTTGGCATTACTTGGCCGCCATGACCGATTGCCGGCCGAAGCCGTTGGATACGACCATCGGGGCTGGTCACGGTTCCTTCGCGTTCAGCGCCAGCTTCGGCTGGGAAGACAACATTTGCGTGTGCACCAAGCTCCGGTGACAGCGTGCTCGCATGGGCGATCACGAGGCCGGCGGAGGCAAGTGCCTTTGCCCACGGCTCGCCGTTGGATGCATCGCGTGCCGGGTCGCTGCCCAGCAGCCAGAGGGCGGTTACTTGACCAGCGGCCGCTGCGGTCGCAATCTCATTCCAGCCTCGGCCTTCACGCTGAGGTTCGCCAAAGCCCGGCGCGCTGTTTGGCAGTGCGCCAACCTCACGCAGGCCGCGACCATTCGTGCCGCGAGAAAGCTCCAGCAGGCCGGCTCCATCGCGACTTGCGAGCCCAAGTTGGTCGGCGATGCGAAGCAACGCCTGGGCGGCTGCGGCGCCACTAGGGCCGTCGGTGAGCCGCTCGCCCCAGACGATCACGATGTCCTCGCCGGCCTCACGCAGCAGGTTGGCTAGACGAACAACTGCCTCTGGATCCGCACCGCCATCGCGGGCGAGCGTCGCGGAGCGCTGTGTGTCGCCACTAAGCGCTGCATCGAGCGCGCAGGCGATGTTTGCACCCGATCCGGGCGCGTGACGAACGGCCTCGGCGGCGCGAGCATCGAGAGCTGTTGGGCGACCGGACGCGACCAGTACCTGCATTTCGCGGCGACGAGCTCCCTTGCGAATTCTCAGGTCGAGAATCGGCGCATCGTCAACAGGGTCAGCGTCAAGCAGCAGCACCGTGTTCGCGAATTCAAGGTCAGGGACGGTTGCCTGAAGTGCCGGGTTTGCAAGTGACCGGAGCAGTTCGAGTGGCAGCACGCCGCCGCTCCGCGAATCAATGTCGTAGGAGTCAAGTCCGTCGCGCATCAGCCGTGACAGAAGCAGTGCCTCTTCATTTGATGTCTCGCCGCCAATTAGCGCTGCGGCGCTACCGGCATGTCGGCTGATACCGGCGGCGACCGCAAGCGCCCGCTCCCATGTGGCTGGGCGCAGCTGCTCGCCGTCGCGGACGAGTGGGGTGGTGAGCCGTTCGTCGGAATGGGTTGCCTGATAGGCAAAGCGACCCTTGTCGCAAAGCCAGCCGTCATCAACGCCGTCGTGATCGCGCGAGAGAACTCGAAGCACGCGCTCATCGCGGACGGTGAAGGTCACATTGCACTGCGCCGGGCAGAGCGAACAGATCGACCCGGAACCTTCGATGTCCCATGGGCGGGCGCGGAAGCGATAGGCGCGTGACGTCAAGGCGCCGACGGGGCAGAGCTCCACGATGTTGCCACTGAACGGCGCAACATAGGGGTGGCCATCGAAGGTCGCTACAAAGGTTGAAGCGCCGCGCTCGAGCAGCACGAGCTGGTGGTCCTCTGCGATCTCCTGAGAAAAGCGCACACCGCGGTAACAGAGGATGCAGCGCTCGCGGTCAATTGCGATCAGGGGTGAAAGTGCCAGTGGCTTTACGAAATGGCGCTTTGGCTCAATAAAGCGGCTGTTGCCGCGGCCCCATCCGAAGGAAATGTCCTGGAGCGGGCACTCGCCTCCCTTGTCGCAGACCGGGCAGTCAAGTGGGTGGTTTACGAGTAGGAACTCAACAACTGACTGCTGGGCACCTTTGACGCGCTCGGTGCCGGTGTTGACGACCATTCCGTCGCGAACTGGCGTTGAGCAAGCGGTTTGCAGCTTCGGAATTCCTTCAATTTCAACAAGGCACATCCGGCAGGCACCGACCGGTGCGCCGAGCTTTGGTTCGTAACAGAAGACTGGGATTTCGATATCGCCGCCACGGGCTGCATCGACCAGCATCGCGCCCTCAATCGCCTCGACCTCGCGGCCGTCAATAGTGAAGGTGATTGTCTTTTCAGTCGGACGCGGCATAGCTGGCGATTCAGATCGTCAGGACGGGTTGTTCGACCGCCGGCTGGCTTGCGCCCAGGCCATTACGTTCGCGGGCGGCCTCAATGTGAGCTTCGAATTCGGGGCGGAACTTCGCGACCAGCGAACCGACAGGCATAGCCATTGCATCACCCAGCACGCAGAGGCAGTTACCGATGATCTGCTCCTGAACGGAGGCGATGATGTCGAGGTCCATTGGGGTTGCTTCACCGGACTGGACGCGCTCGAGCATATTCACCGTCCAATTTGTTCCCTCCCTGCAGGGCGTGCACTTTCCACATGACTCGTGTCGGTAGAAGGAGGCGAGCTTCAGCGCTACATCGACAACACGAACTGAGTCGTCAACAACGATGATCGCACCCGATCCAAGCATCGATCCGGCCTTGGCTAGCGAGTCGAAGTCGTAAGGAAGGTCAAGGTCGTCCGCGGTCAGTACCGGTGATGAGGAGCCTCCTGGGAACCAAAGCTTGACGCTACGACCCGCTTCCGGTCCACCGGCAAGGCCAAAGATGATTTCGCGCGAACTAATGCCAAGCTCGATCTCGTAGTTACCGGGCCGCTGAACATTGCCGGAAACCGAAACTAGCTTTGTTCCTGCCGAGTTTTCAACGCCGAGCTTCGCGTACTCGGCGCCGCCCATTTCAATAATTGGCGGGACAGTTGCGAGCGTTTCAACATTGTTGATTAGCGTCGGCCCCTTGTAGAGCCCCTCGTTCGCTGGGAACGGTGGCTTCAGTCGCGGATTGCCTCGCTTGCCCTCGAGAGAATCGAGCAGGCCCGTCTCCTCGCCGCAAATGTAGGCGCCAGCACCGCGTTGCAGGACGAGGTCAAGTGAAAACCCGGAGCCGTGAATGTTCTCGCCAAGATGACCAGCTTGCTTGGCTTCTGCGATTGCTCGCTCGAGCATCTCCGCCTGCAGCACATACTCACCGCGGATGTAGATGAATGAGCGATTTGCACCTACTGCATAGGCGGAGATGATCATCCCCTCGATCAGCTGGTGCGGCTTCTTCTGCATCAGCTCGCGGTCCTTGAAGGTTCCCGGTTCGGATTCGTCGGCGTTGCAGACGAGGTACTTGTCAATCTCCGCGCCGGGAATGAATGAGGCCTTGGTGCCCATTGAGAAGCCTGCTCCACCGCGACCACGCAGGCCACTGACCTTCAGCTCCTCGATGATTGCTTCGCGTGGCATTGCCAGTGCCTTCTTGAGGGCGCTGTAGCCGCCCCGACGCGTGTAGACATCGATCGTTGCAAGGCCCGGCTCGTCGATCCGGTCAAAGAGAATCGCGCTCACTGTCCGTCGCCTCCAGTTCTGCCAGCCGCATCGGCACAGGGGCGCAAGCTCAACTGCTTAGCGGGCAATGGTGTCTCCCCGGCAGTCAGCTGTGCGATCACTTGGTTGCAGTCTTCGTCGGTCAGCGGGCCGACGTACTCGCCATTAATTGACGCCATTGGTGCCATGTCGCAGGCGCCGAGGCACTCAAAGCCGCGGATGTTGAAGTCTGGGTCGTCGCCGGCAGCATCGCGCATCGCAGCGAGGATCCTGTCGCCGCCGTTAAGTGAACAGGAGATGTTCGTGCAGACATAGATCGTGTTCTTCCCGACCGGCTTTGACTCAAACATGTCGTAGAAGGTCACTACCGCGGCAACCTCACCAGGCGTCAGGCGCATTACGCAGGCGACCTGCTCGATCGCCTCCGGCGAGCACCAGCCATGATGTTCCTGCGCGTGGTGGAGGGCAGGAATCAACGCTGACCGCCGCTCAGGGTACTTGGCAATCTCAGCCTCAATCGCGGCGCGCAGTTCCTCCGGCACCGTAGTGGTCGCCGGGTCTGGGATCGCGGCAGCAGGCTTTGAAGGATCGGTTGATTGATCCCAGCCGGGGATTCTTGATCCGTGGGTAAAGCGCGTAACTTCGCTCATCGGTCAATCCCTCCGAGCACCGGGTCGAGCATCGCGAGCGTCGCGATCAGGTCGGCGATGTAAGAGTCACGGCACATTGGCGCTGTCGCCTGAAGGTTCGAGAACGAAGGGTCACGCATGTGGACGCGGGCGGGCTTCGAAGATCCGTCAGAGCGAATAAAGCAGCCGAGCTCGCCGCGCGGTGATTCGATTGGGTAGTAGCACTCGCCCTCGGGCACGCGGAACCCTTCGGTCACAAGCTTGAAGTGGTGGATCAGCGCTTCCATGGAGGTAGCAAGCTCATGCCTTGGCGGCAGCGCAAACTTGCGATCCTCGGTGATCGTGGGTCCTTCCGGCAGGCCGTCGAGTGCCTGTTCGATGATCTTCACAGACTCGTAAATCTCGGCGTGGCGAACTCGATAGCGATCATAGTTGTCGCCGACTGTTCCGACTGGGATCTTGAAATCGAAGTCCTCGTACGAGCTGTATGGCTCAACCTTGCGCAGATCCCACGGATTGCCCGCGGCCCGCAGGAGCGGCCCGGTAACACCAAGATCAAGCAGTGTCTGCTCATCGAGCGGGCAGATGCCGCGCAAGCGCTGGAGGACAATTTCGTTCTTCTCAAGCAGGTCGGCATACTGGTCGGCACGCTCAGGCATCGTCGCGATGAACTTGCGCAGACGCTGCTCAAAGCCGGTGGGAATGTCTTCGAAGACTCCTCCGACTTGGAAGTAGCGGGTATGCATCCGCTGCCCTGATGACATCTCGAACAGGTCGAGGATCGCGTCGCGTTCGCGGAAGCAGTACCAAAACATCGACATCGCACCAAGGTCGAGCGCGCTTGTGCCAAGCCAGACTAGGTGGCTCATGATCCGGTTGAGTTCGAGGTGAATTACGCGGAGGTACTGAGCGCGCTTCGGTACCTCAATGCCAGCAAGTGTTTCTACGGCGCCGCAAAATGCTTGGGCGTTGAAGTAGTAGGAGAGGTAGTCCATCCGTTCAACGACGGGGATCACCTTCCAGTACGCCTTTTGCTCAGCGGTCTTCTCGATGCCGGTGTGGACATAACCGATCACCGGCTTGATGTCGCGGACGATTTCGCCTTCGAGCGTCACGATCAGTCGCAAGACGCCGTGTGTCGCTGGGTGGTGGGGGCCGATGTTGAGTGTCAGCAGCTCTGAGGAGAGGCGGTCCTCGTTTTGAATGTGGCCGAGGGTTATTGACTCCTCAAGCTTGCGGTAGTCGCTGACTTGGGCTTCGCTCACTTTGTCCACCCGGGCATCTGTTCTTCGTTGTAGGTGAAGATGATCTCCTCGCCTCCAACAGGAAAGTCTCGGCGCTGAGGGTGGCCCTCATAGTCCTCTGGCATCAGGATTCGACGCAGGTCGGGGTGTCCTTCGAATACAACGCCGAACATGTCGTAGACCTCGCGCTCGGGGTTGTTTGCTCCGGCCCAGAGATCAACGCAGGTTGCAACCGAGGGCTGCTCAACGCTTACGCGAGTCTTGAGTGAAATGCGGTCAGGGCCGCTCATGTCAAGCAGCTCCCAGATCACGCCAAGGCGCGGTTCGTCTGGGTAGTAGTCAAGTCCGTGAAGCGAGGCGAGAAAACCAAAACCCCGTTGCTTGAGGAATCCAAGCGCCGGGCGTGATGCTTCCGGTGCCACTTCAATTTCGGCTCGACCGCGGTCGAAGGTCGTGTTGACTACGGCTCCGTCAACTAAATCCCGCAGTTCACCTGCGATTAGCTCTAGGCCGGTCGCGTCAGGCACGATCGGTGCTTCCAAAGACGTTCACTGAGTCGGCACCTAAATTGCCAGGCAGCACCTCCTCGGTGCCAACGGCGCCGTAGCGGTTGCGCCAGCCCATTGTTGGGTCGCCCTGAATCATGTCGCGCAGCTGGAGAATTCCGTGCATTAGGGCTTCAGGGCGGGGTGGGCAGCCAGGTACATGGACATCGACTGGCATGAACTTGTCGGCCGGGACGATTGCGTAATTGTTGAAGACGCCTTGCGACGAGCAGCAGGCTCCCATCGCGATCGCCCACTTCGGCTCAAGCATCTGGTCGTAGATCCTTCGGACTACCGGTGCCATCTTGATTGATACGCGACCGGAGAGGATCAGGAGATCGGCCTGGCGTGGGGATGCTCGGAATGCCTCGAAACCGAATCGCGCTACATCAACGCGTCCGGCGACGATCGACATCATTTCCATTGCGCAGCAGGCGAGTCCGAACGTTGCTGGGAACAGCGCATTGCCGCGAGCCCACGAAACGGCCTTGTCAAGCGTCGTGGTGATGATTCGTTCCTCGACGTACTTCTCTAAGTCGTCACCTTCAAGGTCGCCGCGCAGCATGTCGCGGGCGCGGAGTTGGCTGGAGCGAAACTCATCGGCGCCGGTAAGCGGCTCGCGGCTTACTGCCATGTGAGTGCTCCGCGGCGCCACACGTAACCGAATCCAGCGAACAGCAACACGACGAAAATTGCGGCTTCACTTAGGGCGAACAGTCCAAACGCTTTGAGGTTGATTGCGATCGGGTAGAGGAAGACGACTTCGATGTCGAACAGAATGAAGAGCATTGCAATCATGTAGAAGGAGATCCCAAATCGGAAGCCCTGTTGGACTTCAGACGGCAGGCCGCACTCGTATGGTGAGGTCTTCGATACCGAGCGGCGGCTTGACTTCGGGCCAAGAATCCCATTGAGAACTGCGAATGCCGCGCCAACGGCGCCTCCAAGGAGAAGAAAAACTAGTGCGGGAAGATAGGAGTTCAGCATCGGGCGTCTAGCGACTTATAGCACCGCAGGGGGAGACTTTGTAACAAAGTGTTACTTAGTGCGAATCGGCACTATCGGCGGTAGTTTGCAAACTGCGACACGACTTCGCTCGGCAATCCGATGACCGGTCTCTACATAACCCTTTGCTGGATAGCTGCAGTCACCTGTGTAATCGCCGGTATCGGCGGTGGGCTGGCATTCCGCTCAGGGTTTGCTCACCCACGCGCATGGGCTGGAATTCGTGTCGCGCAGGCAACGGTTGTGGCGGCGGCGGCCCTCGGAACTGTCCTGTTTGCTGGTGCCGGGGAACCGGGTCACGGGCTTCAATACGGTTACTCGCTGATGGCGGCCGCGGTCTCCTTCGCAGCCGAGCAACTGCGACTCGCCTCAGCCAGTTCAGTACTCGTTCGTGAGTTAGGCGTTGAGGCGGTTGCGCTGTTTGTCTGCGCTGCCTTGCTGCTGCGAGGTGCCGGCGCCTACTGATCGGCTGGGTCGGTCGCAAGCCGCGCGTAGCGACCGCTCTCCCAAACCAGAGGCTTCCCGTCGCGTGATCCGAGCGCATCAACTTCACCGATCACGATTGCGTGGTCACCGCCCGGCAGCACCTCTTTGACTGTGCAAGCTAGCCAGGCGATTGAAGCCTCCAGAACTGGCAGGCCAAGCTCGTCGTGATGCGGAACGGAAGAGAGCTTCTCTGCCTCGCCAAGCTTTGAAGCAAACCGTTCGGCGAGGGCCTCGTCGTTCTCACCAAGAATGTTTACCGAGAACCTTCCGGCCTCCTCAACAAGTGGCAGGGTGCGAGCCTCGCGCTCAAAGCAGACGAGAACGAGCAGCGGGTTAAGCGATAGCGAGCAGAGCGCATTCGCGGTCATTCCGCCACTCGCACCGCTGGCCGTGCGAACGCCTATTACTGCTACTCCCGTTGGGAAGCGGCTGAATACTGCACGCAGTGCAGCAGCGTCAGGGAGTCTGTTTGGCTCGCTCATTGTCGGGCTAACTATCGCGCAGATCGCCTCCTGCCGGGATCGTCGGCTAGGATTCCGCGCGTGGGCCGACAGAGAATCACAACAATCGCGGCAGTCGCCGGAGCTCTGCTTGCGTCAGCGCTGCTGAGCGCATGTGGAACCGACAAGATTCAGGTCGCGCAAAGCGACCCTCTCCATGCTGGTGCGGTGCTCTTCCAGCAGCGCTGCTCCGGCTGCCACAGCCTGACTTCGGCGGGCGCAAACGGCTCAGCGGCAAATGTACGCAAGTCGATGCGTACCAACGGCCCGAACTTCAACGTTCGCAAGGAGTCGTACCAGCGGGTCATGTACGCAATTCAGAACGGCGGGTTCTCGGGGGCGATCATGCCTGGGAACATCGTCACCGGCGCTGACGCGAAGCTCGTCGCAACCTTCCTTGCCAAGTACTCCGGCGTTGACGCGCACACTCCGCCATCACCAAGTCCAATGCCAGCAGTTGCTGCAGGAGCAGCTAAGTCGGCCGCTCCAAAGACCGACCTTGTTGCACTTGGTCGACAGGTCTACGCACAGAACGGGTGCGGCGCCTGCCACGTTCTCAAGGATGCCAACTCGGTTGGCAAGGTTGGCCCAACTCTCCAAGGAGTCGGGGCGGATCCTGCAGCAATGATCAAGACTTCGATCATCAACCCAAATGCTGAGGTGGTCAAGCCTTACCCAGCCGGCGTTATGCCTCAAACCTTCGGCAAGATCCTTACCGCACAGCAGATCGATGCACTCGTCGCCTACCTGCAGTCGGTGGCTCGCTAATCAGCGAGCCTTTGACGGCTCTCTACTCAACTGCTCAGGCGGCCTAGACGGTGCTTGACCTAAAGGCGATCAGGTCGGATGCGGAATCTATCCGTGCGGCTCTGGCAAGGCGACACGATGGTTCCGCAGAAGCGCTTGACGAGGTAATTGCGCTCGACACTGCCTGGCGTGAGGCAACTGCTGCCGCCGAAGATCTTCGCGCCGAACAGAAAGCATCTTCGAAGGGGCGTCAGGGTGCGCCGACCGAGGACGAGCGCCGTGAGCTAGCCGAACTGGCCGCACGTGGTCGAAGCGCATCCGATGCAGAGGTGGGCGCGCGCTCCGCACTTGACGCGGCACTTGCCGGTATTCCAAACCCGCCACTTCCAGATTCAGCAGATGAGGACCAAGTAGTTCGGGAGGTCGGCGAGTCAGGCGCTGAAGGTCGCGATCACCTCGAGCTTGCTGGTTCGATGATTGATGTTGAGAGCG
>JAPLCG010000095.1 GCA_026392385.1 Solirubrobacterales bacterium | reverse complement strand
TGGCACACCTCAACGACGCCAAAGGGTCAAGTCAATACTCCCGCAGGACTTGTGATCAACATTGGTGGAAAGACCATCTACCACCTTGGGGACACGGCTCTCTTCAGCGATCTCTCACTGGTGAATGGGCGCCCTGCCGAGATTGATCTGGCGATCGTGCCACTCGGTGGGCAATGGACTATGGACCGTCACGACGCGGTTGAGGCCTGCAAACTGATTGGTGCTCCACAGGCAATCCCTTGCCACTACAACACATTCCCGTCGATTGAGACTGACGCCGCCGCCTTTGCAGAGGATGCGCAATCAGCCGCGAGCACTCAAGTAACTGTCCTCGCCCCGGGCGAGATTCTTTCGCTGTAAGAATTACAGTTGCGCTGATTGAAAAGCACTCGATCTGCAGCAAACGGGCATTGAGCCCCACTTCATAAGAGCAGGGCTCAATGCAAATCCGTCTAGCTAAGCCTGCCGTTAGGCGGTCTCAACGTTAATAGCTTCGCCTGCGCGCTCCTGGGGCTCACCTTCAAGCCCGCCCTCAATCGGCAATGCGGGAAGCAATACTTCGGATACGAAGGCGTCGGCCTCTTCCTTGGAATTCCAAAGCGCCGTGACAATTACGCCCTCGTCTACTACTGCTGCTGCGTGGTAGATCTGACCGGCGGGAAGTGCCCCTGGCGGGTGGAGAGCCTTGATCGACTCGTTGTAGCGGGCCTCATTTCCTCCAGGCCATAGGTGCTGCATCAGGTAGGGCATTTCGCTCCTTCAATTAGTTGGTAACTCCTCTAAATTAGCAAGAACTTAATCGAATCGACTATGGATTTGCGGTAGTCACCGAGATGTCTGTCCAAGACGAGAAGTTGTTGATTTCGGCGGCGGCGACCACGAAGACAGATGCGGCAGTGGAATCGCAAACGCTGGCTTTGGTTACGGGGAAAGGTTTCTTGTGGAAATCTGCCGTGCGGGAACGCCCGCAACAACTGTCATGGCCGGTACGTCCTTGGTTACTGGGCGGTTCGGAGTGTTTGCCTCACGGCTGCTGCGCACGAAGCGCAATCGGGAAGCCCGTTACCAATTCTCGACTCGGACCGTCTCACCTGCGAGTTCCTGCGGCTCACCTTCAACTCCGCCTACGATCGTCGGCACTGCCGTCATCAGTACGTCGGATGCGAAGTTATCGGCGTCCTCTTTGGATTCCCAAAGTGCCGTGACGATCACGCCTTCGTCGACTACGGCCGCTGCGTAGAAGAGCTTGCCGGTGGGATGAGAGCGGGATGAGAGCCCTCAGGGAGAACGACCTTGATCGTTTCGCACCACTGAGCCTCAGTTGCGCCAGGCCACAGGTGCTGCAGTAGGTAGGGCATTGCTCTCCTCTAGCTGGTTTGTAATCCAATTCAACGGTATCAACAATTAATTCGGCATCATCTGGCGGCTAGGTCGCGGTCATGAAGGGCGGTATTGAGTGCAACTCGTCACTTAGCGAGGTTCTCGCTTGACATTCGGCGGGACTCTTGCGAGCCTAACTATTTCTGTAGTCACTACTTCCGTAGTCCCGTGCTGAATAGAAAGGTTCCGCCCCAATGCTCTCAAGTCGTCCCCGCCTCCCGCTCGCAGTCATTTTCGCCTCTATATCGGCGATATTCCTAACTGTCACTCTCTCCTTCGCGAGCCCCGCGGTCTCGGCACAGACCAGTGAGCTGACCTACTCGGTTGACTCAGGGCAAGTGACGATCACCGGCTGCAATGGGGATTGCCCGTCTGCTTTGGTGATTCCGGACGTGATCGATGACAACCCTGTTGTCGCGATTGGCAACAGTGCCTTTGCGAACCAGGAGGGCATAACAAGCGTCACGATTCCTGAGGGCTTGACGAGCATTGGTGAGAACGCGTTTGGCGGCGCGCATGGAATCACGAGCGTCACGATTCCGAGCACGGTTACGAGCTTGGGTTGCGCAGCGTTTCAGAGCATGAACTCCCTGGCGAGTGCGACGTTTGCTGCCGGTTCGCAAGTCTCGGAGATCCCGAACGACCTGTTTCGGTCGGACCCGAATCTCAAGAACGTCGTTCTCCCGGCAACTGTCACGAGCGTTGGAGGAGCAGCCTTCCTTGACGATGGGTCGCTTGGGAGTCTGACCTTCCACGGTAACGCCCCGACTGTTGGCGAAAACGCGTTTCGCGACACAGGGGCTACCGCGCAGCTTGCGACCAAGTCGCTAACCGGATACGGCTACAACGGAGACGACTTCTACGGCTTGACTGTCGCCGGCGGTTATTCCCGCCCGGGGACCCCCGGTTCGTTCAGTGCTGAGGCAACGTTGGTAAGCAACCCTGTAACCACAACTGTCGACTTCACGTTGGCTGAGGTTGGCGGAACCGTTGAGTGCCGCGTCAACGATGATGCATGGGGCGATTGCACGAGCGTTGATGGCACCGCTGGCAAGTTCACAGTCAGCAACTTGACCGGTGGCGGGAAGAGCATTTCCGTTCGCCAGACCAACGGCGACGCAATCCCCAGCAAGGTCGGAACTGTCTACCTCGCACCGACGCTGATTGACGCCCCTGTCGGCTTGACCACAAAGAACGGCGTTGAGTTTAAAGTCGCACACGCCTCCAATGGCGAGCTTTGGTGCGAGATCGAAGTGTCTGGAACTAGCGCTGATTTCCGCCCATGCGCAGACATGCCGAGTTGGCTGCTTTCCAGCCTCCGGATCACAATTACCTCAGGTGAGTCAAAAGACGGCGTGACGACCGACACGATCACGGCCTGCTCCCCAACCTGCGGCTACGACCAGGCCAACACCCTGCGCTTCAAGCAGGTGATCGATGGCAAGGCGTCTTTGGTGTCTGAAGCAACTTGGACTCAGGACACAGAAGGTCCCGCTGCCCCGACCCTGACCGGGCAGCCCGATGCATTCACCACCTCTCGCTCAGCGTCGTTCGGATTTACGTCAAGCGAAGCGAACGAAACTTTCGAGTGCTCGGTGGACGACGGCTCGTACAGTGCCTGCACGTCACCGAAGTCGTTCAGCGACTTCCCCGACGGCCCTCACAGCCTGGCCGTAAGAGGCGTTGATTCGGTCGGAAACAAGGGGTCTGCAAACACGGCATCTTGGACGGTTGACACACAGGCGCCAACTGCGCCAACGGTGACATCGCCGGCCAACTCCGGCACGTCAGGCGCGACAGCGCTATTCACTGCCAGCGGCGAAGATGGCGCCAAGTTGCTCTGCAGCCTTGACAGCGGCGACTTCGTAAAGTGCCCAAGTGCAAGTGGTACACCTGGCGACAAGAGCGCGCTGACTGTCGGATGGAACACCAAGCTTCACTGGGGCGAATCAGCTGACTGGTCGAAGCTCAAGTGGGGCTTTTATATGAGCGGTTTCGGCTACGAATGGGCGGACGAGGCCGCTCGGGCCGACCTCCCCGACGGCGTGACCCTCGCCGCGATCTGGCAGTTGACGGGAATCGGCAATATGTTCGGGAATACGTGCGAAGATTACGGAACCTTCGCAGCGTACGGCTACAAAATCAGTGTTGCCGTGCCTAATGGGAATTCAGACCCAACTGTCTTCAACAGCTTCAGCGAAGACTGCTCTGACACGTCGGCTGAGGTGCCACCTGGCAGCCCGGCTCAATTCACCGCACTGAGCGATGGAAGCCACACGCTTGCTGTCAAGCAGGTTGATAAGGCTGGTAACGAGGGCGCCGTTACGACTCGTTCCTGGTTCGTTGATTCCACGCCACCCGCGAAGCCTGTGATCAAGGGAATCTCGCCGCTGCCAAGTGCATCAACGTCGATCAGGTTGACCTTCGGACGCGAGCTCGGAGCTACCGTCCGATGCTCACTCGACGGGGCAGCCGAGGTCGACTGCACAAGCGGGCTCAACGCCTCAAGGCTGGCGAAAGGATCCCACCGTGTCATCGCCATTGCGATTGACGCAGTCGGAAACCGCAGCGCTCAGGCGACTGCTATTTGGACGATCTACGCGCCAGTGTCACCGCCGGTAACGCCAACAGCGGCCGTGAAGGTTGACTTCTCCCGTTCGGGCTGGACGGCGAAGATGGGAGCCGTATTTGGGTCCGGTAGCGGAAGGACCAAGTCGGAGGACCTCACCTCCGTCCAGTTCTCAACCAGTGTTGCCAAGCCGAACGAAAAGCAGTCAATCCCGGCCAAGCCGACTTTCGCGAACATGATCATGACCTACAAGAGCACGATCAAATTGCCCTTCAAGAATCGCCCAACGTGGGTGCGCGTGGGCAACCGGGTCGGCAAGTGGAGTGGCTGGGTGCAGGTAGTTCTGGCCCGCTAGGCAATCGAATCGAGGCGGGCAATCGGCTCGCCTCGATGGCCGGTGAAGGGCTTACCGACGTGTTGATCAGGCTGGCTTTTAGTCGCTGCCGAATCCTGCGAAAACGGCCAGAGCGAGGAGCGTGCTGACGGAATTCATTGCGAGAATGTACTCTACTTAGCCCCTCGCCCGATTCGAAAGGTCACCGAATGAAGAAATCACTTGTAGCCATTGCAGTTGTCTTGATCACAGCCAGCCTCAGCGCCTGTGGTGACTCGTGGGATTCGGGGGCGACTCCGACGCAAAACAACTCGCTTGCCAGGACGCAGGTCGAGCGGTTCTTGAAAGATGTTCAGACCAAGAACACGGCCGATCTTGGCGGCTTCCTGGCTCCCAACTTCCAAAATCTCCGCACCGATGGGACCAAAGCGAACAAGCAGACCTACATCCCCAACCTGCCAACTCTGAGGACGTACAAGATAGGCACAGTTAACGGGCTCGAGTACTCGGACACGGTCACAGTGACTTGGATGGCTGCACTCGACTTTACTGTCGATGGCAAGCGGTACGTAGGGACTGCGAACCCGTTCGTCAGCGTCTTCATTAAGCGCGATGGCGAATGGCGAATGCTTGCCAACGGGAACTTCACTCACCCACCCAAGTGACAGAAACCATTGTCGCTCGCTACCCGTTTGCTCCAAGGCGGTAATGGCGGTCGGCGACTAGCGGCGCAGCGCGTACTCAGCAGTTTGGTGGCTCGGTCTCCATCAGTTTTTTGGAGATCGAGCTAAGCGCGTTGCGTTCGTCCGCGGTCAGCCGCGACCAGAAGCGCTGTTCAACCTCAGCTAGGACCCGCGGGGCGGCCTCGGCCAGAAGGTCGAGACCTTCCGGAGTCAAAGTCACGCTGACTTCTGTAGAGGAGCTGCGCTCGCGTTCAACAAGCGAGCGCTGCTCAAGGCGGTCAACGAGGCGGGTCAGGGCGCTGGGGCTTCTTGATACGGCGCGCGCTAGCGAGGCCATTCGCATGCAGTGGTCGTCCGCAATTGACAGGTGAATGAGCGCGTCTACATCCGTGTAGCCGACATTCAGGTTTTGCTGGAGGTCAGCGTCAACTTCGGCGATTACGCTCCCGGCGGCACGTCGGAAGTTGTTCCAGGCATCGCGGTCGGCTGCGGGGCGGGCAAGCCACGTGCTCCTAGCAGAGGGCTTCTTGGTCATAGCCTCAGTATTGCTCATGCAATATCCAACTGCTATGTTGCACGATCAATAGACATTGCACGTACAACATCGAGGGGAACTTCAAATGTCAGATAGCCGTCCCGTAATTGCCGTCATCGGTGCAACAGGCGCCCAAGGTGGAGGCGTTGTGCGCGCGCTGGTTGACCAAGGGACATTTCGGGTGCGCGCTATTACGCGAAGCCCGGATTCCTATGCGGGACCGGCCGACGAGGTCGTCGGAGCCGACACCAGCGACGTAAATAGCTTGAGGGCGGCATTCGAGGGCGCGCATGGCGTATTTGCCGTGTCGAACTTCACCGACACAGGCACTGATGAGGTTACTCAGGGCCGTAACGCCGTCGATGCAGCGGCTAGCGCAGGGGTCAGCCACTTCATCTGGTCGACCCTGCCGAATGTGGAGGAACTGAGTGGCGGCAAGTTTGACGTTCCGCACTTCACGAACAAGGCAAAGGTTGACGAACTGGTTCGCTCCACAGTATTCGAGGCATACACATTTGTCGAAGCACCCTTCTTGGCGCCGCAGCCGCTTCAGGACGGAAGCACCGGATGGGCGCTGCCGATCCCCGCTGATGCGCGAGTTATTCATGCCAGTTCGATTTCGGACCTAGGGGGCGTCGTAGCCGGAGCTTTCGACAGTCCCGACACGGTTGGCGCCGGGGCATACCTCTCGTCTGTTGCTGAACTGGTGAGCTTCGACGATTTAGCAGAGACGCTGAGAGGCCAAGGTCGGTCGCTTGCGACTGTCGAAGTGCCGCCGGAGGTTTACGCAGGCTTCTACCCTGGTGCTGAGGAGATTGCCCAGATGATGCTGTTCTGGACTGAACACACTTACCTCGGTCCTAGTGCCGAGGAAGCAATTTCCGCTGCCAGCGCGGTAGCCACCTTCCAGCCCACGTCGTTCGCCGACTGGGCAGCTGAACACATGCCGGTGGCCGGCGCCTGACCCGACAATGCCGCCTCCGGCAAACTGAAAACTCCAAGATGGGTGCTGACTTAAGGTTTCAGGAAAGTTGTTCTGAAACGGTCTCGCGCTCGAATCCGGTCGATAACTCTCCGTGGCGGATTAGCATCGTCGCGATCCGCCTTGATAAGAGCGTTAGTGGACTTCGATTGTTACCGGCCCGCCATTTACCTAGCTTCGGTGCATGCAGTAGGGTCATCGAATGACAACTCTGGCGAATACTGAGGGTGCCGCTGCGTGGCATCGTCTCGTCCTCTGGGCCGGAATCCCACTGGTGATAGGCGCACTTAACGAGTACGCCCTGATCGTGGCGCTTCCCACGATCCGCACGGAGTTTGACCTTGGGGTTGGCGACGCACGCTGGCTGGTGCTCGCCTTCCTAATCGCCGATGCGGTGGTACTGATCGCCGCGGGTCGGTACGGGGATCGCGTGGGCCGGCGGCGCACCGCAATGCTCGGGTTAGCCGTCATCGCAGCGGGGTCTCTCGGCTGCGCGCTGATTGACAGCTTCTCGCTGCTGCTGGTTTTCCGCGTCGTCGAGGGCGTCGGCGTCGGGATCCTGTTCTCAGGGTTGCTAGCAATCATCACCGACTCAGCGCCACGCGATTCGATCGGAAGGGCGTTTGGGCTGTGGGCGATGATTGGTGCAGTGGCAATCTTGGTGAGTCCCGTGCTGGGCGGAGTGCTCGCCGAGTATGCGTCTTGGCGGTGGATTCTCGTGCTGAACGCCGTGCTGAGCCTAGCGGCGCTGTTGATCGCAGGTCGACTTCTCCCACCAATGAAGGTAGAGCCAGTGGGGACGCAGTCAACGGTGAGGCTGGTGCGAGTTCCGAACTATGCGGCCGGCACCGGTGTCATCTCCTTCATCTACCTAGCCGTCGCGCTGACATGGCTTCCGCTCGTCTTCCTGCTCTCGCTCGTTTCGGAAATCAGCCCCACCGAGGTGGGCCTGATGTTCCTCGCATACTCGCTTTGGTGGCTGGTGCTGCCGCCATTCACCGGCCGGTTGGCCGACCGAGTGGGTGTGCGACGCCCAATGGTTGCTGGTCTACTCGTCTCCGCCTTGGGGCTCGCGATTCTGAGCCTTGCGTCTGACGGGTCGAGTCTGCTGATGATCGCCGTCGGCCTATCAGCGCTGGCGATTGGCGTCTCCTTCGCAGTTCCAGCTACAAACGCTGCCGCGATGGGGCAGGTGCCCCCAGAGACCCGTGGTGACGCATCGGGGGTAAATATGACCGCTCGGATTATCGGGAGCTGCTTAGGCCTCCTAATCGCTGGTTTCCTGCTCGCCGCCAGGGCTACCGAAGCGATCCAGTTCGGGGCGCGCTGGTCGTGGGGAGCTGCGGCGGTCGCGCTTGTTGTGGCAGCTGTGTTGGCCGCCACCGTGGTCAGGGAGGCACCGGACCAGCCTTAGCTTTTCGGCTCGGCGGGGGACTGCTAACAATGCGCTGGAAACCTCTCCCCGCGGTGCGTACGTAGCTTCCGACCAAGTTCAGGAAGTTGCGGCCCGCTCAACCAACAGGAGAATGTTCGGATCTTGGTCACGGGACCAAAACGTCGGAGGTACCGGGTCGCCTCGATGACTCGTGAAGGCCTTATCGACTTGGTGGCTCGGTCTCCATCAGCTTTGCGGAGATCGAGCTGAGCGCGTTGC
>JAPLCG010000016.1 GCA_026392385.1 Solirubrobacterales bacterium | reverse complement strand
CCGTCCAATGGCAAACACTCAGCCCACAGCTGGGCGCTGGCGTCCCCGAGGAGGTTGAACAGGCTGGTCAAGGTGATGCCTATCGCGAGGCATTAGAGGTCTCTACGCAGGCTTGGCAGCGCCTGACCGACCAAGGCTTGGAGTCTCACGCTCCTTATGCGCTCTGCCTCGGCTACCGAATCCGATTCATCCTCGATCTAAACGCGCGCGAGGCGATGCAGCTGATTGAGCTGCGCTCCGGACGTGAAGGTCACCCGACGTACCGTGCCGTAGCAATTGCGATGCGAGATCGGATCGCCAACGCTCACCCATCTGTCGCGGCTCTGATGACACATGTCGATGAGACGGCGGAGCCGAGACTTGAACGAATGATGAGCGAACTCCGCAGCGAGGCGCGCGGCGGCTGAGTGCCCTACCTGGCGCGCTTGAGTACGGCCGCTTGCCGCCGCTGCTTCACTTTCTATTAGGCGATGGAAATCCTCACCAAGCTGAGAAATGCCGCCGCGGTAATGCTCGTCAGCTTGGCCGCCGTATTGGCAGTCACGAGCATTCCCAGTACTGCCTCATCACTATCCGAGCGGAGAAGCCCGGCAACATATGTCACTTACAACGGCAGGGCATTTCCAGCCGTTAAGTGCGACCGAGCGCCGGGTGTCTATCGATTCATTGAATGGGCGAAGCGCCGAGTTAGGCGAGGCGAGAGCTTCATCTGGCTGGGGTGCGGTGCTGAACGCGGAGCACTTCGATACTGGGCGGCATTCCAGATGTATCCAGCGGAGCTGACGGGTCGTTACTTGCCTGGCCAGCTGCCGCCAAATCCCTCTGCCGACTGGATCCTTGCTTGGGACACCAGCCAGCTAACCGCCGCCGACATCCCATCCGGCTACCAACTGAACGGCCGTTATTCAGAGAACGGCTTTCTACTGAGGAAAAATGCGCGCTGAAGCCAGCCTAGCTCTCTTGGTTGCGCTGATTGGCTGCTCCGGTGTCGGCATGCTTGTCGGAATCGGAATCCGTCCACGAGCGCGCCTTGCATGGGCAGGCGTCGTCGGCCTCGGATACCTAGTCGGCCTCGGCACCCTGATCGTCCTGGCCCAGCTGACAATCGTTCTTCAAATCCCTTTTTTGACAGCCTTAGCTTTGACTACCGCGCTGGGAGTCATTGGGGCGATATCGGCGGCTCGCCAATCACCCCCTAAGAAGCAACTGCGGCCGGCATGGGATTCGCTGGACCGCGCCGGGCTTGTCCTACTTTCAGTAGTTGTCCTACTTCTGTTGCTACTTGGTTCTGTCGCCGCGTGGGTTCACCCACTGCTTGATTGGGACGCATGGGCAATTTGGACTATGAAGGCGGTGATGATCAACCAATCGGGCGGCGTCCCGTCCGAAATCTTCACCAACCGCTGGTACTCGTTCATGCACCCCGACTACCCAATTGGGATCCCTGCACTGGAGGCGATCTACTTCCGGCTGGCTGGCAGTGAGGAGACGACTCACATGCACGTTTTGACGTGGCTGATACTGCCTGCAGCAGGGTCAGGGCTTGCACTGCTTGCCGACGAGCGGCTGCCGGCAAAAGTCTGGGGGCCGATTATCGCTGCGCTAATTGTTGTGCCGACGGTCGTGACTCAAGCGCTGACCGCTTATGTCGACGTCCCTGTTGCTCTGATGCTCTCTGCCGGACTGCTTGCTGGCGCCAACTGGCTTGAGAGCAAACGCCTTAACTCGTTGATTGTCTGTGCGGCGCTGATAGCGGGCGCCGCCTGCATGAAAAATGAAGGAATGACTACCGGCCTCTTGCTGTTTGCCTCGCTCAGTCTGCTTGGCTGGCGGCAGTGGAAGCAACTCGCCTTGGGTTGGGCAATTGTGCTGCTCGCCGTGGTGCCATGGCGGTTGTTCCTCTCGCTCAACTCAATTACGGGTGATCTGTCACCGTCTCGCCTGATCGATACCAACTACCTGAGCGCGCACTTTGGTCGCGCAACCGGCGGCCTGACCGGCCTACTCAGTCAGGCGTTTAGCCTGCAGGGCCAGTCACCTGCCCAAGACCTAATCGTTGGCGCAATTCTTGTATCAGCGGCGGCCGTAGTGATACTTTCGTTGCCCGACCGAGTTGCTGTCTTTGCGCTGCTGGTAATTCTCGCTTCGCTGCTAGCAATCACAAGCGCCTACTTGGTCAGTTACCCAGTCTCGCTCTCCGGACGAATTGCCAGCTCGGCTCCTCGGGTAGTCCTGACGCCAGTAATGCTGCTAATGCTCGGCGCGATGCTGCAACTTCGCCGTCGCAGCAGCCCCGCGCAATCAATTAGCGAGCAGTAGGCCTGGCCTGCCGAAACTGTCGGTCTGCGCTGCGTCGGTTAGGCGCGTGAGGCACTGCTGCTGAAGCTGAGCGTTCCATCTTCGAGCGGTGTCGTCTCGAGCGTCTTCTTATCCTTGCGGAGGTTGATTTCAAAGGCCCATGGCGCATTATCGCCCGACTTGGGAAAAAGGTTCTGCGATCGCAGCACGTAGTTGGATGTGTAGTCGCCGAACGGGTGCGTTTCAAGGTTCGGATCACGATTGACCGGCACGCAGGACTGATAACCGCGCCTGTCCATCTGCTCGAGCAGGCGGCGGAAGTATTCGGCGACAACCTCTACCCGCAGCGTCAGAGCGACGTGCGGGTATGGGAATGAGAAGATGAAGTTCGGCACTCCGCTGAGCATCATTCCCCGATAGGTGACCGTGTCGGCCGGATCAACAGGCTCGCCATCAGCTGAAATATTGATTCCACCGAAGGCGAGTAGTTCAAGCCCAGTTGCGGTGACAACGATGTCGGCCTCCAACTGCTCGACGGACTCGAGCAGAACCCCCGTTTCGTTAAAGGTCTTGATCTGGTCGGTTATGACATCGGCTGAGCCGTTGCGGATCGCCTTGAAGAGATCGCCACCCGGGACAACGCAGAGCCTTTGATCCCATGGCTTGTAATTAGGGGTGAAGTGCTTATCTACGTCATAGCCATCCGGCAGCTGCTTCGTTACAGCCTTGAGGATCCAGCCTCTCACTCGCTGCGGGTACCGCTTGCTTAGCTTCCAGACGGCTTCTTGCGTCAGGATGCTTTTACGGCGCAGGATTGCGTAGACCCTGTCCGGTGATAGGCGCTTACCGAGCAGAACGGCGACCGGATCCTTGCGGGGTGTTGGCACGATGTAGGTCGGCGAGCGCTGAAGCATCGTGACCTTTGCGGCATCCTCAGCCATCGATGGCAGCAGAGTGACTGCGGTGGCACCACTGCCGATCACGACGACTCGTTTGCCGCTGTAGTCGAGGTCTTCAGGCCAATGCTGTGGATGAACGACACGCCCCTTGAAATTCTCAATTCCGGGGAAGTCGGGCGTATAGCCGCGGTCATAGCGGAAGTAACCGGTAGCACTAAACAGCCAGCGCGCCGTGAGCGTTATCGGTTCACCACTTCCAGTTGCAGTCGCGTGAACTGTCCAAACTAAATCCTTGCTTGACCAGTCAACGCTCTCAACCCGATAGCCGTAGCGAATCTTCTCAGCTACTCCATACTGCTGAACGGTTTCCGACAGGTATTTACGGATTGCTTCGCCTCCAGCGATTGGCTGCTCATCGCGCCAAGGCCTAAACGAATAACCAAAGGTGTACATGTCGACGTCGGACCGAATCCCTGGATAACGGAAGAGATCCCACGTGCCACCAAGCTGCTCGCGCGACTCGAGGATCGCGTAGCTCTTATTCGGAAGGTTGCGCTCAAGCTGGCAGGCAACTCCGATTCCGGTAATACCGGCACCAATGATCAGTACATCCAGATCTGGGGTAGCAGTCATCGCCACATTGTTACCGGTTCGCGACTGAGTGTCACGAACTGAGCGTCAGGCAGCCTAACCCTCGTCTGATGCACGGACGGCTATCTGTTCTTCCAAAGCCGCCATCACCGCGGGATCACGCAGCGTCGTTACATCGCCAAGCGCACGACCTTCGGCGATGTCGCGAAGCAACCTGCGCATAATCTTGCCGGAGCGAGTCTTTGGCAGGTCATCAGCCCAGATGATCCGTTTTGGCCGCGCAAACTTGCCAATCTGCTCAGCAACCGCTGCGTTTATCCCCTCAATTGTCGCGTCATCAGGCTGGTGGCTTGCCTCAAGCGTGACAAAGGCACAAATCGCCTGGCCTGACTGCTCATCGGCCTGACCGATCACAGCCGCCTCAGCAACTGACGGATGGGCAACGATCGCCGATTCAACTTCGGCGGTTGAAAGGCGGTGCCCAGAAACATTGACGACATCGTCAACGCGGCCGATCACCCAGAGGTCACCATCCAGGTCACGTCGCGCCGCATCGCCAACAAAGTATGTCTCAGGCCCGAAGCGCGAAAAATAGGTTTTGATGAACAGCTCATCATCGCCATAGAGTGTCTTGAGCATCCCTGGCCACGGTCGACGCAGCACGAGCAAGCCCTGGCTGCCATTCGGGAGTTCCTCTCCATCGCTCTCAGCAACGACCTCAGCCTTGATTCCCGGCAGAGGCTGTGTTGCCGAACCCGGCTTTGTGACTGTTACGCCGGGCAGCGGGCTGATCATGATGTGGCCGGTCTCCGTCTGCCACCACGTATCGACAATTGGACAGTTTCCACCACCGACAACGAGGTGATACCAGAGCCATGCCTTTGGATTGATCGGCTCGCCAACCGACCCAAGGAGCCGCAGTGAGGAAAGGTCATATTTGGCTGGTAGCTCAGCCCCCCACTTCATGCAGGCCCGGATTGCAGTCGGTGCCGTATAGAAGATCGTCGCCTTGTAACGCTCAACTAGCTCCCACCAGATCCCCTGATGTGGATAGTCAGGTGCTCCCTCGTACATCACACTCGTTGCAGCGTTCATCAGTGGTCCGTAGACGATGTAGGAGTGGCCTGTGATCCACCCAACATCAGCCGAGCACCACCAGACATCACTCTCTGGCTTTAGATCAAAGACATGCTTGTGAGTCCAAGCGACACCGGTCAGGTAGCCGCCGGTCCCGTGGAGAATTCCCTTCGGTTTCGCAGTAGAGCCTGAGGAGTAGAGAATGAACAGTGGGTGGTCAGCATCAAATGGCTCGGCTGGGCATTCGGGGTCAGCCTGTTCGAGCAGCTCCTCCCACCAGAGATCGCGGCCCGGAGTCATCGGTGCATCTTCGCCAGCGTTACGCACGACAATGATGTGTTCAAGTGAGGCGAGCTCGGCGACCTGTTCGTCAACCTGCTGCTTGATCGGCGCAATTTTTCCCTTGCGTTGGGCTCCACTTGCGGTGATCAGGACCTTTGCTTCCGACACCTCCATCCGCTCCGCTACAGCCTGCGCAGAGAAGCCTCCGAATACAACATTGTGAGGTGCGCCGATCCGAGCGCAGGCGAGCATCGCAACAACCACCTCAGGGATCATTGGTAGGTAAA
Source organism: Solirubrobacterales bacterium (assembly GCA_026392385.1). Classification (GTDB taxonomy): domain Bacteria; phylum Actinomycetota; class Thermoleophilia; order Solirubrobacterales; family Solirubrobacteraceae; genus WLNJ01. Next base: position 35,745 of record JAPLCG010000016.1, on the reverse strand, counting down.
TCCCAACGACATCGCCAGGTTTGACGCCAACGCTCTTCAGCGCATTTGCTGCGAGCTGCACATCTCGGTAGAGGTCGTCGTAGGTGATCGTGCGAGTTGAGCCATCCTCGCCATGCCAGTGGAAGGCAACCCGCTTACCAAGCCCCGCTTCGATATGGCGGTCAACGCAGTTGTGGGAGGCATTCAGTTGCCCACCGACAAACCAGTTATAGAAAGGCGGGTTTGAGTCATCGAGTGCTTTGTCCCACGGCTTCGACCATTCGAGCGCATGAGCCTGCTGCTCCCAAAACCCGACCGGGTCGGCATCTGCCTGCTTGTAAACCGCCTCGTCAGCGATCAGCGCCGACTGTTTGAACTGATCGCTTGGCGGAAACACATTGCGCGCTTCGAGTAAACGCTCGAGCTCCTGCTCAAGTGCCAAGCCGGTTGGCGTGTCCTTTGCCATCGGGCCAGAACCTCTCCTCAGGAACCGTTGCGGTTCTCTTTGGCCGCCTGATGTTCAGCTTCAGCCTCATCCTGATCGGCCTTTGAAGCGGCACGCATCGCTGCCGCCGTCGGCCAGGGGTGAGCCTCACCATCAGCCCAAGCTGGTGGAACCCCAGCACCCGGCCAGCGGCCGAGGATTAGCGCCGCGAGTGCAGCGAGCCAGAAGAGCTGGACGATCGGAACCGGAGAGAAAATTGGAATTACGAGTAGAACTCCAGCAAGGATCCCCACATAGCCCATGAAGCGTGTCAGCAGCCCAACGCGCATTGCATTCAAAGCAGCCATCGCAAGGCCGAATGCGAGACCAACGGTTCCAATCAGACCGGCTCCGGATGCGGCCATGATCAGCGGACCCTTGAGTACTGCCTTGCCCTGGTCGTATGTCAATCCAGTCTTGTTGATGAAATCATTAGCGATCATCACGGAGGCGATTCCCAGAACTACCGTGCCAGTTGCGGCGGCAATACCGCCAACGACGCTCGCTCCAGCAGCAACTCGTGGCGTCTTACCACCGCGTGCCGTTGCGGCATTGAGCAGGAAGATGATTGGTGCGACAAGTGCAAGCAAGCCCGCACCACGCAGCAGTGAACCTGCAATCACCAGCGAACTGTGGTCGGAGTAGTAGAGAAGGTTTCCGATGAAGCTCTGCGGCGACGATGACAGTGGACTCTGGATCACAGTTCCGATCACTGGGAAGATGCCGGCAATCAATGCCAACCCTGCGATGCGTGGAGCCAAACGCCGCTCCACATCAACTACCTGTGCGCTGTCGATCGTTTCAATCTCGCTCATTGGCTTGGAACCTTACCCGTGTAGCGGCTACTCTGAGCGTATGGACGACGCAGGCGGATTCGACTTTTCATCATTTGGCGACCCTGACGAGATGCGCAGGCAGCTCGGAGGGATGTTCGAACAGATGCAGGGCGCTCAAAAACTAGCTTGGGCCGACAACGCCATTCAGCTCGCTGTCAACCTGACTGTCGCTTCTATCAACCGCGTCAACATCCAAGGATCAACTGCAGAACAGGCCGAGCAGATCCGCTCAGTTATGGCAACGGTCTTTCCTGAAGCGGTCGCCCTTGTGCGCGAAGCTCGCCAGGGCCTGCAGTAACAACAGGTCGCAGCTGGGCTCTGTCTCAGCAGCTAATTGATCAGTATTCATCAGCCTCGGCAGCTCGGTCGCGCATTCCGGCTCGACGCACCTCACCGAAGGAACGGTGGCCAAAAATGATCACCAGTGCGGCGAAGCCAAGCGCAAAGCTGAAGGCGGCCATCGCAACCTGCTGACCGACGGAGAAGGCGGCGATGACAGCCACTGGACCGGCAGTCTCAAAGACTTTGACGATCAGCGCCTGCTGGACTCCGGCACCCCCGGGCGTGAACGGGACGAGCGTCGCGACCGCATTGCAACCCAGCAGCAGCAGAACGTTGCGAAGCGAAGCCTGCAGGCCGAACGCTTCGAGCATGAACCAGTAGCAAGCTGATCGCGAAAGCCAGCCGAGGAACTGCACCAGCCAAACCTGTGTCAGATAGCGCTTCGGCTCAAAGAGAATCTCGATTCCCTGCCGCACCCTCGCCCAGAATGCCTTGACTCGGACTGACAGAAACGCAAACAGGCCGAGCAACATCACACAGATTGCCGTAAAAATGAACACTGACGGCCTCGGATTGCCGGCTACCCATGCGATGTCAAAGGAATTGAGGCTCGCGAAATCCGGTGGGTGCGGAAAGACTCCCTGCGTAAAGGCGTAGGCAAGCACCGGTATCCCGATCGAGAAGTCAAAGACCGCCTCAACTAGAAAGCTCGACGCAACTGCCGGATAGCTTGACCCGGGCACCGAACCGCGAACCAAGAAGAGCTTGATTACATCGCCTCCGCGTGCTGGCACAACGCTGTTAAACCCATAGCCAGCTAGATAGGCTCCCCAAATCCTTCGCCACTGAATCGGCACGCCGGGGAATGCTGCCCGCAGAACATTCAGATAGGCGCGCGAGCGGATCGTCAGCGAAAGGCCAAGAAACCCGAGCGCAATCAGCAGCGGTACTGGCCGCACATCTGCGAGATCGCTGAAGAACGTGCCGACCGAATCGAAGAAGCCTGAGGCGGTTATTGCGAATGTCACAACCCAGCAGGGTACGCTGCTGGGCAGAATGTCAGGGCAGAACGGCCTACAAATCGGTTCGCGGATCTTCGCCAAGCTCTACGACCGCGTGCTCGCACCAAGCGAGGAGGCCGGTCTTTCAGACCGCCGAGCACGACTGCTCGCCTCCGCAAAGGGCCGCGTTCTTGAACTCGGCGCGGGAACAGGCCTGAACCTGACCCACTATCCAAAGTCGGTCGAATCACTTGCATTGACAGAACCTGATCAGCAGATGGCTCTGAAGCTGCGTAGCCGGGCAGCGGCTGGCGTTGGCGAAGCATTCATTGAAATCGTTTCAGCGCCAGCCGAGGCCCTACCGTTCGCGGATAACTCATTTGATTCGGTTGTTGCAACGCTGGTGTTCTGCACTGTTAAGGATCCACAAGTCGCCCTCGCCGAGGTCAGCCGCGTCCTTAAGCCCGGTGGCGAACTGCTATTCATCGAGCATGTGCGCGGCGTTGGTTCGACTGCCCGTTGGCAGCGTTTAGTTGCGCGGCCTTGGGCGGCCGTTGCAGGCGGCTGCCGCTGCGACCGAACAACTGAAATGACGATCAACGGCTCGCCGCTTGATTTGGTCGAAATTGAGCACGGGTACATGCCGAAGGCCGCCCCGTTCATTCGCCCACTGATTCAGGGCCGTGCCGTTAGGCCCGCGCAGTAGGCTGCACAATCAATGCGGCAGATAGTTCACACAAAGCCAAACCACTTCATGGCCCCACTGGTCATGGCAGTGATTTCAATCCTCTTCACGATCGTCTCGCCGGACGGCTCTTGGTCGCGGCTGATTGGGATTGTTCTGATGACATCGGCAATCCTGCTCACCTTGCAGGCCGCGGACATGGTCAAGCCACGGCGCCATGTCGCCGCGGCGCTGATGATCATTGCCGCCGGCCTCTCCTCGTATGGAACGACAACCGGCTCATACGAAGTTCGAGGCGTCGGCAATGCGATCGCCGCCCTACCAATCCTCTTTGCGGCACTCATGGTTCTGCGTTGGATCACTCGCCAGGCACGGATCCAGGTCAACATGCAAGCAGTCGTCGGCGGAGTACTTGTCTATCTGCTGATCGGAATGATGTTCGGATGGATTTATGGTGCCGTCACTGACCTCGGGCCAGCCATGCAGTTCTTCTGTTCGCAACCGACCTCAACGACCTCTGACCGGCTCTACTTCTCATTTAGCACGATCACCACAACCGGCTTCGGTGACTTTGTGCCCTGCACACAGCTTGGCCACACGCTCGCAGTAACTGAAGCGGTGTTTGGACAGATTTACCTCGTGACGATCATTGCGCTGCTGGTCGGCAGCATCGGCGGTCGCGCTCGGACTAAGAGTGAGATCGCGGCCGACGAAGCTGCGGATGAAAGCGAAGCCCAGTCAGACTGAGGCTGGAGCAAGCACCTGTCCACCGCGTGAAGGTGAACTGGTGATGAATCGCGGAACAGGCTGCTCCGGCGGGCCAACCGCTTCAAGGTGAACTCCGCGAGCAACTGCTCGCAGGACAACCTCCATTTCCGTCATTGCGAATGCCGATCCAATGCAGCGACGCACACCGCCGCCGAACGGAAGCCATGTGTAAGTGCCGGGCTTAACTCCAAGCCAGCGCTCAGGCTTAAAGCTGTTTGGATCCTCGTAAATATCGGCTCGACGGTGCACAAGGTAGATGCATGGCGCCACAACATCACCTGGCTCGAACATGTAGCCGCCAATTTCAATCGGCTGCTTGACCGTTCGCACAACAAAGTCGAGCACCGGGCGCAAACGCAGAGTCTCAAGTGAGATTGCCTCCGTCCACTCAGTCTGATCGGTCAGTGATTCGGCTTCGAGCCGCGCCAGCGCCTCTCGGTCGCGAGTCAGTCGCTCAAATGCCCAGGCAAGCGCGGTCGAAGTTGTTTCGTGCCCGTCGATAATCAGCGTTACCAGTTCATCGCGAAGCTCCGCATCCGACATTCCGTTCCCATCCTCGTCTTCAACCGTCAGCAGCATCGAAAGGATGTCGTCGCGCTGCTCAATGCCGGGCGTCGCTCGGCGCTCAGAGATCAGCCGGTAGAGCGCATCGTCAAGCGGCTTGAGGATCGGTCCGTACATCCGCTTGACGAGCCGGTGTCGGGCTCCAAGCGTTCCGGTAAGGGCGAGCCTTGCTGGGCTTGCAATCCACTCAAGCACTGACTCAACCGGTCCAGCGAGGCGATCATGCTCCTCGCCCGTTGCGGCCGTGCCAAGGACGACCTCAAGGATTATCTCGAGGGCGATTGCCTGCCCCTGGGTGCGCATCTCAAATGGAGTGCCGCGCGGGAAACGCTCGACCTGCTGAGCAGCCACACGCTCCATTGCTGCTCGCTGGGCTGCAAGGCGTTCGCCGTGGAAGGGCGGCAGCAGCAGCTTGCGCTGGCGCATGTGCTCGCCCTCATCAAGCAGCAGAATTGAATGCTTACCAAGCGCAGGTCTGAGAATCTCATTCGCGTCGCCGGCATGGAGGACCGTCGCTGGAGCAGTGAATACCTGCTTGATCATCTCCGGATTGGCGAGGACTGTCCATGGTCGCTTCTGGAAGTGAATGCCGAAGGCATCGCCGTGGCGAGTTTGGAGCTTCTCTAGGAACTGCTTGCGGCCGCGCATAAAGTAATAGGTCTGAACCGGCCGTGGCGACGCGCTACGCGGTGGTGTGAGTGTTATTGGCACAGCCGCAATCCTACCCGTGCATGGCCTCGCGGCCCGCGGCGGTTACCGCTTGAAAGCGCGACTTAACTCGGTGATTGACGCGCAGCCGACGCGCGAAAGGGCTGCTCCAGAAGTTTCAACCGCCGCGGCCGGAGTTCGCTCACAGTCAGCGAGCATGAAGCTCGCCCCGGTCGCCCGTGCGGCCGCCATCGAGCGGCTGTCAGATTGGGGATCGGTAGGCGAGAAGATCATTCCGGCGATAACAGACCGGTGGATGAAGTGCGGCGTCCAAGACTCGTGACCAAGCCAGCTACTGCGGCCTGTCCGCCATGGCACCTGCGAGCCGAGCCTAACCGTCGCAAGCACTCCCCCGGGGCGCGGATCGGCTGCCAGCGCAGCGAGTGCCCTGTCCTCTCCCTGCTTGACGAAGTAGCCGGAGTTAACCGCACGAATTTTCGCGACCTGACGCTCAGTAGATGTGACAACACCTGGCACAACCATCACTGCCAATCCGATAACAGCGATTGCGAGTACGGGACGACGACCAAAACGCTGAGCAAGATCCTGCACTCCGAGTACGGCAAGAGCAGCCAATGGAACGCTTATGCCCTGCATCGAATGGCTTGCGAACGTCCCAACACCGGTGATCTGGATGAATGCGAACAGCGCGACTGCAAAGGCAACCCAGAGTTGGGCGGCTCGCAGTTGGTAGGAGGATTGACGGCGCCAAAGAGTCACAAGTGCGGGAAGCAGCAATGGACTAAGCACGAGTGGCACAGACCACCAGGGAATCGTTGACTCATAGAGGTTGTCTTGGATTCCGTGCTCATGCCATGAGGGATCGGCGATACCGAGGATCGCGTAATAGGCCAGCGGCAACGCGCCTGCGATCAGCGTGGGCGCAAGCATCCGCCACCTGCCAGCTGACGCTTCCTGCCGATCGTTTGTGGCCTGCGCCTTGGCCAACAACTCACCGCTAACGAGCACTGCAATCAGAATCGCGCCCTGCCACGGCTGCAGCCATGCGCAAAGCAGCGCGCCAAGTGGAAGTAGCGGCGTAATCTTGGTGGACTTGCGACCTCGTTCAACTCCCAACAGAACCAAGCAGGCAAGTCCGACCGAAATTGCCGTAAGCGGGTAGCCGCAAAGCCAGCTAATTGGCCAGCTGTCGAAGACAATGAAGCGCGCGGACCGACCTTCCGGGGCAATCCAGCGGGCAAGATCGAGCAGCATTGGAGCCGTCGCCAAGAGCGCCAGCGCCAACGCGGCAGCCCTTGGCCAAGCACCTGCAACTAAGCGCCGCAGATAAGCGGTTACTCCGAGGCACAGCACGACTAGCCCAACTGGTACCCAGAGCGCATAGGCGATTGGAATCGAGACGCCAAGTCGGTGTAGACCCGCTGAAACGACGATTGCTGGGTGGAGAAAGACCCGGTCAACTGGCCCAAGCTGAAAGCGGTTGCCGATCAGGCCGTGGAAGGCCGATTCGCGAATCCATGAGAGGTATTGCATTGAGTCAACAGCCGGACCGATCGCGCCCGACCAGATCCGCTCGCCTACAAGCGATGACCAGCCAATACAAGCAAGCGTCAACATCGCCAACGCCACAAACAGGCAGAGCACTGCCACCTCGGGCAGGCTCAACCTCGTCTTGTGCGCGCTAGTCAAGGCGAAATCCGGCTTATGCCAACTCAGCGAGCGCGCTCAGAACAACATCATCGTGAGTCTTTGGTGAGACCTTGGGTATCACCGTTGCGATCACACCTTTAGCGTCAATCACAAAGGTCGCGCGTTGGATACCCATGTACTTCTTTCCATACATTGATTTCTCAACCCAAACTCCATAGGCCTCGGCAACGGAGTGATCTTCGTCGCCAAGCAGCGTAAATCCAAGGTCATGCTTGACATCAAACTTCGCCAGCTTCTCCGGCTTGTCAGGTGAGACGCCAAGCACAGTGGCTCCAGCAGCCTTGTATTCGCTGCGGCGATCACGAACGCCACAGGCCTGGGTAGTACAGCCCGGTGTATCGGCCCGTGGATAGAAGTAGAGAACGACTGGTGATCCCTTCAGTGAAGCGAGCTTGAGCGGCTCGCCATGCTGGTCGGGAAGTGTGAAGTTTGGTGCCTTTGTTCCTGTTTCGAGCATCGTTTCTCCTGAAGTGGTTGTAGCGGTTGCTTCCGAAACCGTAACGGCAGCCAGCTAAGAACCACCTCTGGGGGCCGCTAAACCCAACAATCGGTTCTCAAAGATTGAAGGAATTGCAAAAGATGCAGTCACTCAAACCCTTTATCGCAACTATTTCATTCAAGTTGTGTGTCTCTTGATTAGAGATTGAGAAACGAGCGGGAAGGTCCAGACATGACAAATACAGAGATTCTCCTCATTGCAGATAATTCAGACGACAGTCGCGATCACCAACTGGTTGAAGAGGCGGTCGCGCTCCACCCCGATCAGGTAACGATCGTTGTGGCTGGCGAAAGCGAAGGCTGGGAGGCCGACGCGAGCGCTGGAGGGCAGCGACGGCGTGACCGGCTTGCTTACCTGCTCGCGCGGGTTGCAGATCGAACTGGCGCTGCCGTAGTCGGCACGATCAGCTCACCATCAGGAGCTGACACTGGCCGCTTCGCAGCCGTTGTCGCCCCATCGTTGCAAGTTGCAGCTTAGGCGCAGGGAGTTAGGCGCCCGCCGCGAGCGATCTCGTCTCGCGGGGGCGCAGCAGTACGGCAAGCTCAAATTGGGCAGTCTCGCCCCGCAGGAGGGCGAGACCTCCAGTTCGCAGAGCCACCTCCGCACCACTCAGCTCAGCAATCGTGATCGCAAGATCGGGCATGTGTCCGACGAGCACAACCGTGCCATCGAAGCTGTTCGCCGCGAGCAGCTCAAGCGCGTCACTGCCCCTGAATCCACTGCTGAGCGGCCGATGCACGACCGATTCGAGCCCAAGCGCTTCGCAGGCTAGGTCCGCGGTCTGGATCGCCCTGACTCGAGGGCTTGAAAAGACCGCTACTGGCGATTCGCCAAGCGCTATCAGCGCCGAGCCTGCATCACGCGCCTCCTGCTCGCCGGTCGGCGTCAATTGACGAAGTGAATCCTCAACCAAGCCATGCGGCTCAGCCTCTCCATGCCTCAAAATCCAAAGTCGCGTCGCCATCAGGCCGAGAGTAACGATTGCGACGCATTTCGGGCGCCATTGCGCGATGATCGACGTATGAGCAACAGCACCTCGGAATCGTCACAGGGCGACCTAGGCAATTACATCGCCGGACAGTTCACAGCGGTTGACCCATCCCTGACTCGACTCGACGATCGAAATCCAGCAACCGGCGAGCTGCTGGCAACGGTTCCGCTTTCTGGATCAGCGGAGGTTGACGTAGCAGTAGTTGCTGCTCGCGCAGCCTTCCCGGCGTGGCGATCCACACCGCCGATGGTGCGCGCCCGCGCCGTAATGAAGCTTCGCGAGGCGCTTGATGCGAACCGTGACGAACTTGCCCGTTTGGTCACAACCGACATGGGCAAGACGTTCGACGATGCGTTCAGCGAAGTCGGTCGTGGAATTGAATCGGTCGAACACGCCTGTTCGATCCCAGTCTTGATGAAGGGCGAGAATCTTGAAGGCATCGCTCGCGGCGTCGATGTCGACCTGATTCGCCAACCGGTAGGTGTCGTCGCTGCGATCACTCCGTTCAACTTCCCGGCGATGATTCCGCTCTGGTTCCTGCCATACGCAATTGCCTGCGGCAACACATTCATCCTCAAGCCAAGCGAGCAGGATCCACTCACATCGATGCGGATCATGGAACTTGTTGACTCAATCGAGGAAATTCCCAATGGTGTTGTCAACCTAATCAACGGTGGCCGCGACGCCGTCGAAGGACTGCTGGAACACCCCGGCGTTGACGCAATCTCATTTGTCGGCTCGGCAGCAACCGCAAGGATCATCGCCAGCCGTTCAGCTGAGAACGGCAAGCGCTGTCAGGCACTTGGCGGCGCCAAGAATTCGATGGTCCTGATGCCCGACGCCGATCCGAAGCTGATGGTTAATGGCGTGCTCGGATCAGCATTCGGCGCTGCCGGGCAGCGCTGCCTGGCAGGCTCGATCGCCGTGCTCGTTGGCAGCGAAGCGGAGCAGGACAGGACTCTCGCCCTAGTTACTGAAGCAGCAGCGAAGCTCGTGACTGGCAACGGTGCCGATCCGGCAACCGATGTCTGCCCACTTGTCACGCCAGCATCACGCGAGCGAGTCGAGGGCGAGATCGCCGCGGCAGAAGCCGATGGCTGTTCGATCGTTCTCGACGGACGCAGGGATGGCGGGGCTGCTGGCGCCGAACTTGGACCGACGATCATTGACGGAGCTGGACCGGATCACAAGTTGATCCGCGAGGAGCTGTTTGGCCCGGTACTCGCTGTTACACGCGCCAAGGACCTCGCTGAAGCACTTGAGTTTGTAAATGGCTCTCGCTACGGAAACGCATCGGTGATCTTCACCTCAAGTGGCGGCCATGCCCGCGAATATCGCTTTGGAGTGGAGGCTGGAATGGTCGGCGTAAATGTTGGCGTCGCTGCGCCTGTCGCCTGGTTCCCATTCTCCGGTTGGAAGGATTCGATTGACGGAGACCTGCACGCGAACGGTGACGATGCAGTTCGCTTCTACACGCGAACAAAGGTAATTACCAGCCGCTGGTAGTGCAGCCGTACTGCCGCTCGTTAGCTCTGGCCTGCAACTGAAAGTAAAGTCCGAGCGATGCCAACCCCAATTGCCCCAGACGACATCGTCACCACCTTCGCTGAGGCCGAATCGAACGACCGCGAACCGCTGGTCGTTCTCGAGCCGCTCGCCGCGTTTCTAGATTCACATGGCTTCGAGACAGGTGCCGGCCTGCCCGAACTCCAGCCGGTTGGTGACGGCCATTCAAACGTCACCTACCTGCTCACCCGAGGTGGTCGTGAGTGCGTATTGCGCCGGCCGCCGCGCGGACCTCTGCCGCCAACAGCTCATGACATGTTGCGCGAAGCTCGGCTGCTGTCGGCGCTTGAGTCAACCGCCGCTCGGACACCGGCTGTGCTCGCCGCCTGTGATGACCTAGGTGTAATCGGCGCCCCCTTCTACCTGATGGACAAGGTTGACGGCGAGGTAATCGTTGATTCCGTACCCGCAGCACTCGACTCCGTTGAGGAGCGGCGGCGGATCGGCGAGGAGCTAGTTGATGCCCTTGTTGAGATCCACGCTGTTGACTGGCAGGCAGCAGGACTTGAAGGCTTTGGCAAACCGACCGGCTACCTCGAACGTCAGGTGCGCCGCTTTACAGGACTCTGGGAGCACAATCGGACTCGCGAAATCCCAGCCGTTGAAAAGGTCGGCAGTTGGCTGACAGCCAACCAGCCTGAGTCAGGCGCAGCGACAATCGTTCACGGTGACTATCGGCTTGGCAACTCAATCTACGCTGCATCGGAACCGGCCAAGCTTCTAGCAGTGCTCGACTGGGAGATGGCGACGATCGGTGACCCGCTTGCCGATGTTGGCTACCTCTGCACCCTCTGGAGTGACAGCGATGACCCTGATCGCGGCATGTTTGAGATGGGCTCCGTCACGCGAGCAGAAGGCTTCCCGACCAGGGCCGAGCTTGTCGCACGCTATGAGCAGCGCAGCGGACGCTCAATGCAGGACCTTCGCTGGTACACCACGCTTGCGCTGTGGAAGGCGGTTGTCTTCATGGAGGGCAACTACAAACGAGCAAGCAGTGGAAGTAGCGATGACCCATTCCTAAAGGGTTTCGGAGATGGAGTGGTCCAACTTGCCGAGCGGGCGCTCGACGTAACTGAGGGACGCGTTGATGTCTGAGCGGACGGCCCTACTCGTCGATTGGGGAGGCGTCCTTACAACCGACCTATTTGTCTCATTCCGAGCGTTCTGTGCCGATTCGGGAATTGATCCGAACTCGATTGCCAAGACATTTGCCGAAGATCCCGGTTCACAGCAGCTGCTGTTCGATCTTGAATGTGGACGGATCGATGAAGCGGAGTTTGAACCGCACTTCGCAGAGATGCTTGGCGTGCCAGCAGCCGGACTGATCGACGGTCTCTTTGCTCGCGTCGGACCAGATGAGGTGATGATTTCGGCGGTTCGGGCAGCACGCAACGCCGGTATCCCAACCGGTCTTGTCTCAAATTCTTGGGGAACACGCCGTTATCCGCAGGATCTCGTCGAGGAACTGTTTGACGGCGTCGTTATTTCAGGCAACGAGGGAATGCGGAAGCCTGCCCCTGAGATCTACCTACTAGGTGCCAGGCGGACCGGCGTAGAGCCAGAACAGTGCGTTTTTGTTGATGACTTGCACTTCAACCTTGATCCTGCCCGAGATCTGGGCATGGCTGCGATTCACCACACGGATACGGCGACGACCGTCGCCGAACTTGAACGGCTGCTGGGATTGGAGCTCAACTGATGCGCGGGATCGTCGCCGCAGCTGTGGCGATCGCGATACTTGCCAGCGGTTGCGGGAGCGACAATCTCGACTCAGGGGAACTGCGCAGCAAGGTAAACGCCGCCTGCAGCAAGGCCCACCAGTCACTTGAGCGGATCAAGGATCCAAAAACAGCCGACAATGTTGCCGCCTTTCTCAAGGCAGCAACTGCGGCGACCGCAGTCTTTGTGACTGACCTCAAGGCGCTCCAACCACCCTCTGACCTTCAGCAGGCCTACGGCCTCGCTGTCAGCGTCGTAAGTGAGGAACTGGCCGCGATGAAATCTGCGACTAAACGGATCGCTGATGGCGCCGACCCAGTTGTTGAATTGCGGAGCGTCGCTCAGTCAACTGAGTCGCTCGCCGGACGCGAGCGGATTGCATGGCAGAGCGTCGGCGCTGACGGCTGCAGTAACCGCTGAGCGCTCAGGCAACTCCGACAAGCGCAACGCCTGCCAAAGCAACAATCACGCCGATCGCTTGGTGGCGCTCGAATCGCTCCGCAAGGAATCCGCGTGCGAGTAGAACTGTCGTAACCGGATAGAGCGAGGCAAGCACGCCGATCATTGACATCAACCCGCCCTCGTTGAAGGCAAATATGTAAAGGGCGTTGGCGGTTGTGTCGAAGGTGCCAACTGCGACCATCGGTGCGAGCACCCAGAGACTTCCTCTCGGGCCTTGGCCACGGAACAAGGCCAGCGGCAGGATCAGGAGGGTTGTAACTATCCGGTCAGCGACAAGCACCGGCATGGCACCGCCAGGTGCCGCTTCCCCGAGCAGTACCAGCCCGAAACCGAGCGCTACGGCGCTGACTAGCGCCAAGCCAACCGACTCGCGGAACCGTTCGCGGGAAACAGGCGCGTGCGAAGGTTCGCGAGCTGCGAGCACCGCCCCAGAGAGCGCGAGCACCGCGCCGAAAAGTTGAAGCGATTTGGGCGACTCACCGGCCGCCATCCCCCAGACAAAAGGAATCACAGCCGCCAACGCGCTGATTGGTGCAGCGATGCTCATCACGCCGATTGCCAGCGCGCGATAGAGCGCAACAAGGCCAATCGCCCCACATGCTCCAGCTCCGAGTGCCGCATAGAGCGGCTCTCCGCTCGGCAACGACTCGCCAAGCGCGAGCAGTACGACGGTCGACGCCGCGAGACTGGCAACCTGAGCTACAGAGGCAACTGTCAGGACTGGGTGCTTGCGACTCAGCGCTCCGGCAATGAAATCACCGGAGCCCCAAACGACCGATGAGGTCGCCGCTAGCGCGAGTGCAAGCAGTGGCGCAGCCTAGGACTTACTGCGTCCGCGACCGTACACGAAGGTCAGCAAGCGCCCAAGGAAACCGGTTCGCTTTGCCGTGTAGGGATGCATGTGCAGGTCCTTCTTGCCAAAGGCAAACTTCGTTACAAGGATTGTTTGCGAGCGCGTGTACTTGCGGATCCCGCCGGCACCGTGACGCACACCAAGGCCGGAATCCTTCCAACCACCCATCGGCAGCTCAAGCGCTGTGTAATTTACTTGGCAGTCGTTAACGCAAACTGATCCAGCCTCGATTCGCCGCGCAACCGCCTCGGCCTTGTCGAGATCCTTTGAGTAGACGGAAGCCTGAAGGCCGTAGAAAGAGTCGTTGGCGAGGCGGATTGCCTCGTCTGCACTTTCAACCTTCATGATCGGCAGCGTCGGACCAAAGGTCTCCTCGCGCATGCAGGCCATCGTGTGATCAACATCAACGAGGACTGTTGGCTCAATGAACCGTCCGCCATCACTGCGCGAGCCGCCGCCAACGAGCACCTTGGCTCCCTTGTCGACCGCATCCTTGATGTGGTCCTGAACGATCGCGAGCTGGGGCGGGAAGATCACCGCTCCAACATCGATTGTTCCAGGCCCGGTCGGAGCCTCCTGACGCAACCCTCTTACATTCTCAGTCACCTTGGCGACGAACTCGTCGTAGATCGGCGCTTCCACATAGACACGCTCAACTGAGATGCAGATCTGTCCAGCGTTGTTCATTGCGTAATAGGCGGCTGAATTTGCAGCCCGGTCGACATCGGCATCAGCGAGAACGATCATTGGATCGTTGCCGCCCAACTCAAGACCAACGGGAGTCAGTGTCTTGGCCGCTTCGGCAAGCACCTTGCGTCCAGTTGCAGTTGAGCCGGTAAACATCACGAAGTCAACGAGCTCGACAAGCGCAGCACCTGTTGTTCCATCGCCGGTTGCAATCTGCAGAACATCCTCGGGCAATCCGCACTCGCGCATCCCCTCGGCGAGCAGCATCGAAGTAAGCGGGGTTACCTCACTCGGCTTGAGAATCACGCTGTTACCAGCAGCGAGCGCCGGAATGCAATCACCGAACGAGTTTGTCAGCGGGAAGTTCCACGGCCCGATTACGCCGACCAGCCCAACCGGTGCGTAGCGCACGACGAGCTTGCGGCCCTTTACGAAAGGTGATGCAGAGCGGATGCGCTCATCGGCAAGGTACTCCGGAGCATTCTTCGCCCAGAACTTAAAGGCACCAGCCGTGTAGCCAATCTCTGCCAACAAGGCATCTTCGTAGGCCTTGCCGGTCTCCGAGACGATCGTCTCGATGATCCGCTTCTGATTGTCGATCAGCCACTTCTGACTGCGGGTCAGAACTTCGGCGCGACCATCAAAGCCAAGCGCTTCCCAACCAGGCTGAACTGCCCGGCCGCGTGCTGCCATCTCAGCGAGCTCAGAGGCTGAGCGATTTGGCACGGTCGCGATGATCTCGCCAGTCGCCGGATTCTCAACTGCTATCTCCGGCCGTGAGCCGGTTTCAACTGCATTTGTGCTTCCGAGCGGATGTTCGACGATGCCCATCTGACTTGCCTCCCCTTCGCGGTAGCCGCCCAATCGGGCAGGCCTGAAGGACCAACGCTACCGCAGACAGAAGGATTTATCAGCCCAAGGCTGTTCGCAATTACTCGCTGAAGCTGATTGAGACAATGCCCTGCGGTTCAACTGGACGATCCGCATGATCAGTTTCGGTTGTGTTGAGAACGTCGAGCACGTCCATGCCACTGGTGATCTGACCAAAGACCGTGTGCTTGCCGTCAAGCCATGGGCACTCCGCAGCCGTCACAAGAAAGAACTGCGAGCCGTTTGTATTTGGTCCGGCATTTGCCATGGCGAGCGCACCGCGCACGACCTTGTGCTCATTGAACTCGTCCTCAAATGTGTAACCAGGACCACCGGTTCCGGTGCCCTCTGGGCAGCCGCCCTGGACCATAAAATCGCCGATGATGCGATGGAAGGCAAGGCCGTCGTAGAAGCCGTCGGCGGCGAGCTTGCGGAAGTTTTCGACCGTCTTTGGAGCGTCCTCGTCGAACATCTCCAACTCAATGGTCCCAGCGGTGGTTTCAATCGTTGCGTTTGACATGGCTCGATCCTAGCGACCTGCGGGTTCAAGCTTCAGTGCGCCGCCACCAAGTTCCACTCCGGACGCCTCGCTGCAGATCCTGTTTGCCTGCGACTCAGGCACCTCAACAAAGCTGAACCGCTCAAGCACCTTGACATTACGTATCTGCTCGCCCTCAAGACCGAGGCCAGTCAGCGCTGTAACTAGGTCGCGGACCTCAACGCCGTTTGCCCGCCCGACACCAGCGACTAGCCGGCGACCAGGAGCATCGTCCTTTGTCTTGCCATTGGCAATTTCAGGCTTGCTATGACGCTTGGGAGGTGCGGTCGTCTTCTGCGGAGCCGTCTTGGCGCCGGACTCCCAGTTCGACATCTTCGTGCCGGTGTGCTTTTCGATCGCGGCAAGGTCTGCTGCCTGACGCGGTTCATAGAAGGTCACTGAGCGTCCCGAGCGGCCAACGCGACCGGTGCGGCCGATTCGGTGGACATAAACATCAGGCGAGGTTGGGACATCAAAGTTGACGACATGCGTAACCGTGCTTACGTCGAGACCACGAGCGGCGACATCGGTGGCAACAAGAATCGGCACTCGGCCACCCTTGAACGCGAGCATCACGCCATCGCGCGAGCCCTGAGACATGTCGCCATGTAGTGCTCGGACATTCATCCCGTCATCACGCAGCTTGCGGTAAAGCTGATCGCAACGGATCTTCGTCCTAACAAAGACAATCGCCTGGTCTGGTCGCTCAGCCTTGAGAACCTTGGCAAGTTCAACCGGCTTGTCCTTCTGAGGAACTTCAAGCGCAAACTGCTCGACTGAATCGACGGTCAGCGTCTCAGCCTTGACCTTTACGAGAGCAGGCTCGTAGAGGTACTTCTCGGACAGCTTCCGAATCTCCGGAGGCATCGTTGCTGAGAAAAGGGCGGTCTGGCGGCTGCCAGGCGTGAGCGCGAGAATCTTCTCAACATCCTCAAGGAAGCCAAGTGCGAGCATCTCGTCGGCTTCATCGAGAACTACGAAGCGACAGGAGTGGAGAACCAGCGAGTGGCGGGAGATCAGGTCCTTGACGCGACCAACGGTGCCAACGACTACCTGTCCGCCGGCGCGGAGCTGTGCCTGCTGAGTCTTGATTGGCGCGCCACCGAAGACCGCGACTACATCAATCCCCTTCTTTTCGCCGTAGGAGCGCAACGCCTGCGTTACCTGAATACAGAGTTCGCGGGTTGGCGTAAGGACGAGCGCCTGAACATCTGGATCGGCGGGATCCACGTACTGAAGCAGCGGAAGCCCAAAGGCCGCCGTCTTGCCAGAGCCGGTCTGTGCCTGGCCGATCATGTCGCGGCCATCAAGCAGCGTTGGGATCGCCTGCTCCTGAATCGGAGAGGGATTCTCGTAGCCGACGGCTGTCAATGCCTCGAGCAGCTGCGGCGCGAGGCCAAGTTCGGCGAAAGTCGTCACTTCTTACGCAGCATAGGGGCAACCGCCCGATGGCGCGCAGGCGCACACCCCAATGCGCCGATCAAGCGGTTGGGTCAAGCAACAACTTGCCGGTCGTCCGCCGTTCCTGAAGTGCCGTCTGAGCATCTGCTGCTGCCTCCAATGGCCAGCTTCCGCCGACGACTGCTTTGACCTCGCCTCGCTCGGCGCGGGCGAACAGATCGGTCAGAGCTTCCTCGATCATTTCCGGGCGTTCAAGTAGGTGGAACAGCCAGAAGCCGGCGACCGTCCAGCTCATCTTCAGCAGCTGAGAGTTGCTGACACGGTTCTTTTCGCGCGTTGCAATCCCGCATACGCAGAGTCGGCCGAGCGGGGCGAGCGAGTTGAGACACTCGTCGAAACTCTGACCACCTGCCATTTCGAAGACAACGTTGACCGGCCTGCCTTGATTTGCAGCAAGGATCCGGTCGCGCAGGCCCTCCGGTGCCGAATCAATTGCTTCGTCCGCACCGAGCTCGAGTGCAAGTTCCCGCTTCTCTTCGGTCGAGGCCAGCGCGATCACTCGACCGGCTCCCATCGCAGAGCCGAGCTGGACGCAAAGTGAACCGACACCGCCTGCGGCTGCTCCCACGACGACCGTCTCGCCTCTCTGAACATGACCAACGCTGCGGTAGAGGTGCCAAGCGGTCAGGCCCTGGATCATCAGTGCGACCGCCGTGTCGTCATCGAGCGCTTCTGGAACTGCAACACACCGCTGCTCAGGAACTGCCACATATTCTGCGTACCCGCCACCACCGCAGATCGCAACGACGCGTTCGCCAGTGTCCTCACGCACGCCGGCTACCTCAGCCCCGGGAATCATCGGCAGCTCGTACTTGGCCACGTACTCGTTATGGCGCTGGTGCGTATCCGCGAAGTTCACGCCCGCTCGAGTGACCTTGATTAAGACTTCGCCCGCAGCAGGAACTGGCTTTGGCAGGTCGACTAGCTCCAAGACCTCCGGCCCACCGAACTCTCTGATCTGAATCGCGCGCATGGTTGCTGTCGTCAGCCTAGCCGGGGGTGCGGTAGCCAGCCGATCACCGGCAGCCCATCGTGCAGTCGCCCCCGGTAGCCTCCAATCCTTATGGCACTCACAGTTGTTGGATCAATCGCATATGACAGCGTCCGGACTCCGTTTGGGAGCCGTGACCGAATGCTGGGCGGAGCGGCAACC
Source organism: Solirubrobacterales bacterium (assembly GCA_026392385.1). Taxonomy (GTDB): domain Bacteria; phylum Actinomycetota; class Thermoleophilia; order Solirubrobacterales; family Solirubrobacteraceae; genus WLNJ01. The sequence continues at coordinate 17,968 of JAPLCG010000016.1, read as the reverse complement.
CACTTTGCGCTTGCGGCCTCGTTCTTCGCGGATGTCCGTGCCGTGGGACCGGTTGGAGACGACTTCACCGACGCCGATATCGCAATTCTTCAGACACGAGGCACTTCAACGGATGATGTTGAGCGCGTCGCTGGTGGCGAAACATTCTTCTGGTCGGGCGAGTACGGATGGGATCTCAACTCGCGTGAGACGCTCGACACGCAGTTGGGTGTGTTCGAGAGCTTCGAGCCGAAGCTCAGTGAAGCTTCGCGCGATGCGGACACGGTATTCCTCGCCAACATCCAGCCGGACATCCAGCGCCAGGTTCGCGAACAGTGCGCGGACGCGCGCTTCGTGGCAATGGACTCGATGGACCTCTGGATCAACATCGCCCGCGAATCGCTTCAGCAGGTCATCTCTAGCGTTGACTGCGTAATCCTCAACGATGCAGAGCTGCGGCAGCTGACTCGCAAGCCAAACCTTGTCGCAGCCGCCCGCGAAGTTCTCTCATGGGGCCCGAAGGCGGTCGTCGGAAAGCAGGGCGAGTACGGGGCCGCACTGTTCACGAAGGATGGCTTCTTCTCGCTACCCGCCTATCCACTTGAGGATGTAATTGATCCGACAGGCGCTGGTGACACCTTCGCCGGTGGACTTGTTGGTTATGTTGCCGCTCACCCTGATCAGGTTGTTGACCACGACCTGCTTGTTCGGGCGATGGCCTACGGAACTGCTCTTGCATCATTCAATGTCGAAGAATTCGGCACTGAGCGCGTGACTCGGCTCAATCCGCGCGAGCTGCTTGTACGCGTAGCCGAGTTGGAGCGAATCACTCGCTTCACAGATGTTCCAGTCGAACTTCGCGGCTGAACCCGGCGCAAAGACGCAAGCAAGCCGCGTGACATATGCGCCCGCGGAAGCTACAGTTTGCCGCCGCATGGATATCACGATTATTTACATGGCTCTCGTTCTGAAGATTCCGATTCTTATGATGCTCGGGATCGTCTGGTGGGCGATCCGCTCCACACCAGATGAGGAAGCGGCAGTCGACGGAGAGGGCGGCCAGAAAGTCCCTACGGCGCCAATTCGCCCTCGTGGTCGTGGTCCGCACGGCGAGCCACAGCCCCAACCGCCGCGTCGTATCCGTACCGGCGCGCGGCGCGCTCCGCTGCGGCGTTCTTAGACCGCACGCCATCAGGCTCGCCTGCGTGGCAGACTTCACGCCGTGAGCGAGCCAAGTTCAGTTCTTTCCGATGGCACGATCCGTCGCCTTGTTGAAGAGGGACGGATCAAGATTGATCCGTGGGATCCCGCGCGGATCCAACCGGCGTCCGTTGACCTGCGGCTTGGCCCGAGCTTCCGCGTTTTCCACAACCACCGAGTAACGGCGATTGATCTTCACAACCCGCCAGACAATCTGACCGAAGAGGTCATTCTTGATGAGGGTGAGGCTTTTGTAATTCACCCCGGCGAATTCTGTCTCGCGCGGACACTGGAATGGGTTGAGATTCCTGACGACATCGTCGCGCGGATTGAGGGTAAGAGTTCACTTGGCCGGCTCGGATTGATCGTCCACGCAACAGCCGGCTTCTGTGATCCGGGCTGGAAGGGCACGCTCACACTTGAGCTCAACAACCTGACGCGGATCCCGATCAAGCTCTGGCCTGGCCTGCTAATTGCGCAACTCTCATTTATGACACTCGACCGTGCCGCCGAGGTTCCATATGGCTCTGCCGGGCTCGGCAGCCACTACCAGGGCCAGCGTGAAGCGACTGAAAGTCGCTATCAGGGAGCGCCCGAGTGAGCGACTCACTGAACATCACCGACAACCGCTCAGACGAGCCCGCTGAGCTCGAGATCACCGACGGGACGATCCGCGCAACCGACCTACTGGCGCTGCGCGACCCCAAGTCTGGTGGCGTGTTGCGCTCCTACGACCCGGCATTCATGAATACAGCCTCATGCCGCTCGGCAGTCACATTCCTTGATGGCGAAGCCGGAGTGCTCCAGTACCGCGGCTATCCGATCGAACAGCTCGCCGAGTCCTCCACCTACCTTGAGGTTGCCTACCTACTGATCCACGGCAACCTGCCAACTGACGCTGAATTGACCAAGTGGACTCACGAGGTGACAACACATACCTTCGTCCACGAAAACCTTAAGAGCTTCATGCAGGGGTTCAGATATGACGCTCACCCAATGGGAATGCTGCTCGCATCAGTAGGCGCCCTATCGACCTTCTACCCGGACGCAAAGGAAATCCGCGACGAACAGATCCGCAACAGCCATGTTGTGCGACTGATCTCAAAGATGCCAACGCTTGCCGCATTCGCGTATCGCCATAGCCGCGGTATGCCTTATGTCTACCCGGACAACGACCTTTCCTACGCGGGCAACTTCCTCTCGATGATCTACAAGATTGCCGAGCTCAAGTATCAGCCCGATCCAAGACTTGAGCGTGCACTTGACATTCTCTTCATCCTCCACGCTGACCACGAGCAGAACTGCTCAACAACAGCGGTACGCACAGTTGGCTCATCCCAAGTTGACCCTTATTCGGCGATTGCCGCCGGAGTCGCTGCGCTCTACGGACCATTGCACGGTGGAGCCAACGAGGCCGTACTGCGGATGCTGCGCAGGATCGGCTCTCGCGACCGCGTTCCTGAGTTCATTGAAGGAGTCAAGAGCGGTGATGAGCGGCTGATGGGCTTCGGCCATCGCGTTTACAAGAACTTTGATCCACGGGCAACAATCATCAAGAAAGCCTGCGATGACGTATTTGAAGTGACCGGTGTCAGCCCACTGCTAGAGATTGCCGTCGAGCTTGAGAAGACAGCACTCGAAGACGAGTACTTCGTCAGCCGCAAGCTCTATCCGAATGTTGACTTCTACTCAGGACTTATTTACGAAGCTCTTGGCATGCCGGTGGAGATGTTCCCAGTCCTGTTTGCGATTCCCCGCACCAGCGGCTGGATCGCCCAGTGGCTCGAGATGGTTGATGACCCTGAGCAGAAGATTGCGCGGCCTCGCCAGATTTACATCGGTGAGCGCGATCTTGATTACGTGCCAGCCTCCCAGCGCAAGGACTGATTCTCATCGCCGAGCGCTGGCGACTGGTCATCCGTGATGGCTCATCGGTGCGTCGCAGCACCCACTCAACGCTCGACGATGCCCTCCACGAGCTGCAGGCTGAAACAGCGGAGGCAGCCTCGCGCCCGCCAGCCAAAGAGATCGATGTGAAGATTCGCTATTACCGGCCAGAGGATCTTGTGCGGATGCGCGCGCAGCTGCGCGGTCCGCAGCGCTTCGTGCCTCAGGTCCGCTGCGGGATTGATGTCCGCGGAGACGGCAGCCTTGAGCCGTGGATTGGTGGAGCGGAGCGGCATGATGTCAAGCTTCAGTCAGGCGAGAACGCTTGGCAGGCTCTGCGCCGTGAACTCGCTAAACGCTGAACAGCAGCTAGATAACTAGCTCTGCGGCGTGGCGGGTCAGCCAAGCTCGGTTCGCACGGTGGCTTGGCCAGCGCTGATCAAGCAGCGCCCAGAAGCGTGGTGAATGGTCGGCAACTTCAATGTGGCATACCTCATGCCAGATGACCGACTGGAGCACGTCTTCCGGAGCGAGCATCAATCGCCAGGAGAAACTCATCCGCCCACCTGGCGAACAGGATGCCCAACGGGTCTTCATGTCACCGATCCGCAGCGCTGTCCACTCGACGCCAGCCTCCGCGGTCGCAGCATCAAGACGGGTAGTGATTTCGCTTCGTGCCTCGCGACGCATTAACCGCTCGACTGCAGGGCGATACTCACCATCCGGAACCAGCACGCTGTCACCAACTCGCTTTGCCACCTTCAGACCCGGTTGCTCGATCAGCGGCAGCAGGCGCCCCTGCCACGGGATATACCCTGCTCGTGCGGCTACCGCTTCGGCCGCCAACCGCTGCTCGTCTAGTTGGCGGCGGATCCACGGTTCGAACTGTTCAACAGCCCGGTCCGCCTCAGATTGCGCCAATCGCTGCGGCAGCACGACTGTCACACCGTCGCGATCGACGGTTACGCGGACGCGCCGTGCTCGCGTCGAGCGGCGCAACCGGTATGGGACCGACCCAGGCAGAACCGTCAGGAGCCGATTGTGACGGCGTCCGAGTAGGCGGCATCAAGTGCGTCAATGTCAACAATCTCCCGACCGAATGGCAGCAACGAGATCGGAATCATCTTCAGGTTGCCAATCGCGAGTGGAATCCCAATAATCGAAAGAAACAGTGGGATTGACGTCAACAGATGGCCAATCGCAAGCCACCAGCCTGCGAGAACAAACCAAATTATGTTGCCAATACCCGATGCGACGCCAGCATCAGCCCGCTTGACAACCGTTCGCCCGAACGGCCATAGCGAGAAGGCGGCAAGCTTAAAGCTCTGGATCCCGAACGGAATTGTGATGATCAGGATGCACATGATCAGACCGGCGAATAGATAGGCCAGCGCCATCCAGATACCGGCGAAGACCAACCAAATGATATTTCCAATCAGTCGCATCGCAGGATCATCATTCCAACCTCGGTCGGATCACCGCGACAGTTGGTTGAGTGCCAACTCGCAATAATGGTCCCTTGCCAAAAACGCGCATCAACCTGCCAGCTTCGATAACCGACTTGGAAGGTGTTTTCCTGAACGGCGTTCCGCTCGCCGAAGGAACGGATTATTCGGTCGTCGGTCGCGAGCTAATTATCAATCAGGAGTTGATCAAGGAGGGCAAGCTTGGCTTCTGGCGCTGGTTCTTCGGCGCCTGGGGCGTTGGATTTTATAAGCGCAACGATGTGATCGATGTTCGTCACCGGCGCAACGGTCGCACGACCCTCGCTCACGACCTAGCGTACGAGGCGAACCCGGTACCCGACTAGCTGATGGCTACGCCCTGCCAGGGGCGGTGCAGCCTTAACGCAGAGAGAATTGCTCGCGTTGCCGGTGATCGGTTCAGCGTGTAGAAGTGGATTCCCGGTGCCCCGCCGGCGAGTAGCTCGGCGCACTGAAGTGTCGCGTAGGCAACTCCGAATTCCTGCACCGCCTCTGGATTATCGGCCCGAGCTTCAAGTTCACTCTGAAGGGCAGCGGGGAGATCCGAACCACACAACTGAGCGATCCTGTTGATCTGGGCGACGTTAGTAATTGGCATCACTCCTGGCACGATTGGGGTCTCAATCCCAATTGCCCTGGCACGGGCAACGAAGTCGAAGTAGAGAGAGTTTTCAAAGAACAGCTGTGTAACCAACACATCGACGCCCTTGTCAACCTTCTCTTTGAGGTGGCGAAGATCGTCCTCAGGGTTTGTCGCAGCGATGTGGGTCTCAGGGAAGCAGGCAGCCCCGATCGCAAACTGCGGGTACTCCGTCGCAATTAGTTCGACTAGCTCCGATGAGTAGCTAAGGCCACCATCGGTCGCGGTCCACTCGCCACCCTCAGGCGGGTCGCCACGCAGGGCAAGAACATTTTCGACGCCGAGCTCGCTGAGACTGTCGAGAGTGGCTCGCAGTTCGTCAACGGTGGCTGCGACGCATGTGAAGTGAGCCATTGCCTCGAGCCCATAATCACTACGAATCCGATCGACTACTTCAAGAGTCTTGTCTCTAGTTGAACCTCCAGCGCCGTAGGTCACCGAGACAAATGCTGGGTTGAGCGGTTTGAGCGCCTCAACGGCGGCGAGCAGGTTCCTCTCCCCCTCCTCCGTCTTCGGGGGAAAGAACTCAAACGAGAACAGTGGTTCTTCGCGCTCGGCAAGCAGCGTGTCAATTCGCATTGCCGGTCAGTCTAGGCGGCAGCGGGCGCTACGTCCTGATCGGGCGTTGTCGCCCAAGTTTCAACTGGACTTCCACCATCTGGAGTCGCCTCGCCAAGCACTTGAAGGTGCTGGAGGTAGGCAAGAGTTTCCGGCAGGAACCAGCCAATCCGCGGTTCCTCTGGCATCCCTTCGTAGAGCATGCCGGTCAACTCCCAAGCCGTCCGCGGGCCATCTGCGAGTGCCGCACGAATCGCACCAAGGCGACCATCAACGGCAGCGCGGTTTGCCGAGATCAATTCGGGGATCGCGCTGACAGGCTTACCGTGACCGGCAAGGCAGAGACGCGCGTCAAGCTTTGCGACCTTGGCGAGCGAATCAAGAAACTCGCCAGCTGGATCAGGCGTATAGCCAACGTCGTAATAGAGCGAAACGCGTCCGAGCAGATGGTCGCCGCTGAACAGCAGGCGTTTTTCCGGCTGATGGAGCACCACATGTGATGGAGCGTGGCCCGGTGTTTCATAGACGGTCAGCTCGCCTAGATCTGATGGCAGTTTCAGACCCTCAACGAGATCGCGGTCCGGCTTTGGCACGGCGGCAAAGCCGGTGTCGAGCCCGGCGCGAAGTCCGCGCTGGCGCTCAACAAGTTCGTCGGGAACACCGCAGAGCAGAGCGCGATCAAGGCGTGAGTTGAGTAGGCCATCGGGATCGGCGATGTATCCGGTCATATGCGCCAGGTTGGGGCTCATCAGTAGCTCGGCACCGGTCCGTTCAACGATCGCCGCCGCCTGACCAGCGTGATCGGCATGGGCGTGAGTGCAGACAATGCGGTGGACCATGTCGAGCGAAAGCCCGCACTGGTCTAGTGCTCGCTCCAACTCGCGAATCGAAGTCTTGCTGTGGATACCCGTATCAACTAGCAGCAGGCCATCTCGATCAGCAACCGCGAAGGCATTGCCATGCGGAACAAGCTGCCATGGCAGTGGCAGCCTAAGGCGCCAGAGGCCAGGCATAACCTTCTCGCCACGGCCAGGCTCTGGATTGCGGTTCGCGGTGCCCACTGCCGACAACCATAGACCTGCTGGACTCGGGGCGTAGACTTGTCGGTTAAGCAACTCAGAGGGAGACCAACGGTGGCCAAGTCAGAATCGAAGGCAACGCGCGAGGCGGCGCTCAAATACTTTGATGCAGTTGCTTCGCGTGACCTTGATGCGATCGCGGCCTGTTGGGCAGCCGATGGCATTGACCGCCTTGTTGGCATGCAAGACCTGATCGGCCCGGCAGGAGTTCGCGCATATTTCGAGGACCTTCTGAATGCAATTCCCGACTTTGAACTTGAGGTGATCACTGCAAATGCCGACGGTGCAAGCTGCACCGTTCGGTGGCGCGCAACCGGCACCTTTGCTGGCCCCGGCAGCTTTCAAGGCTTTGAGCCAACCGGCGCCTCGCTCGAAATTGAGGGCTGTGACGTCCTGACAATCGAGGACGGGCTTGTAGCCAACAACCACGCCTACTTGGACGGTGCATCAATCGCTCGCCAGATTGGCGCGCTGCCGCAGAGCGGTTCAAGTGCCGAGCTGCGGATGACGGCACTCGCTAACCGCCGGACGCGGATCGGGAAGTGGCTGGCTGCAAGTCCGCCCGAGCCGGTCGCCGACGGCGTATGGGTGATCCGTGGTGGATTCCCATCAAAGACAATGAATGTCTACCTGATTGAGGATCAGGGCGGAATCACAGTCTTCGACGCTGGCATCGCCTCAATGGCGAAGCCAATCGCGGCTGCCGGCGCTCGGATGGGTGGCATCAAGCGCGTAGTTCTCGGCCACGGCCATGCGGACCATCGCGGTGCAGCACCGGCGCTGAATGTGCCGATCTACTGTCATCGCGCCGAGCGAGTCGATGCTGAGGCAGACGGTGGAGAGCACTACTTCAAGATCGACCTACTCAACCCGGTTGGCCGCATGCTGATGCCAAAGCTGCTCGAACATTGGGATGGAGGGCCATGCGAGATTGCCGGAACAGTTGACGAGGGCGACGAGGTCGCTGGTTTCAAAGTGATTCATCTGCCCGGCCATGCGCCTGGCTTAATCGGCCTCTGGCGGGAATCTGACCGCCTCGCGCTGGTCAGCGACTGCTTCTACACACTCAACCCTGAGACAGGTGCCAAGGGCCATGCACGGGTTCCTCACTCGGCCTTCAACCAGGACACCGAGCTCGCTCGGGCCAGCATCCTCAAACTGGCGGCATTGGAGCCAGCAGCCGCTTGGGCGGGCCACGCCGACCCTCTTACCGGTGATGTTCGCTCACAGCTTGAGCACGCGGCCGCGACTACCTGACTATGGGACGGAGAAGCCGCAGGCGTCAGGGCGGCGGCGTTGATACCGCGCCGACGAGCGTCTACCAACTGCCAGGTGGCGACCAGCTAACGCTGCGTGGCGTAATGAGCGCCAGCACGCGCGAGGAGTACCGCAGAGCCGCCAGCGGCGAAAGTGCCTCGGCGGCGGCAGCTCGCGAAGACGCATGGCACCGCGCGGTTGAGTTTCTGTTCGAACGGCTTGCCACCGGCTGGACGGTTGCCGGGGTTGAGTACAGCGAACAGCGCGAACTGCTGTTGCGCTTTCGCGCCGCTTCGAGCGACGAACGCAATGCGGTACGTGTTGCCCTGCGCGAACATCTTCACGAAACTTTCCCCGAACTAGAAGCCCCTTGACGCTACCTTCCAGACGATGACTCGTTCGACAAAAATCGTTGCCACGATCGGCCCGGCTTCGCGTGAACCTGAAGTACTGGTTCGCATGATCGAAGCGGGAATGGATGTTGCGCGACTCAACTTCTCGCACGGAACACCTGCTGAACACGCTGAGACAATCACTCGGATTCGCGACGCGTCAAGCCGGGCAGGGCGCCCGGTCGCTGTCCTTCAGGACTTGCCCGGACCGAAGCTGCGAATCGGACCACTTGAAGGCGATCGCGTTGAGCTGTTCTCAGGGGAAAAGCTTGAGATCGTTTGCGACACCGAGTTCGAAGGCAATTCGAAACGGATGTCACTCAACTGGCCGGGGCTTGCCGAAGCGCTTCGCCCCGATGAAATTGTCTACCTCGCAGATGGGCTTGTCTGTCTGGTTGTTGAGAGCATCGACCTTGACAGTGGCGTACTCAGCCTGCGAGTTGAGGCCGGCGGCCCGGTCGGTGGCCGCGGCGGCCTGAATGTGCCCGGCGAAGTTGCCTCCCTCCCTTCAACATCGGATGAGGACATTGAACTTCTGAAACTCGGTGAGGCGGCCGGCGTTGACATCGTCGCCCTCTCATTTGTGCGCAGCGCCGAGGACATAGCCAAGGTTCGTGAACACACGCGCATGCCGGTGATCGCGAAGATTGAAAAGCCACAGGCAGTTGACCGGGCCGAGGAGATCATCCGCGCCTCAGATGGAGTGATGGTCGCCCGTGGAGACCTCGGAATCGAAATGCCACTCCCCGAGGTGCCGCTTGTCCAGAAGCGCCTAATTGCGCTCGCCGGCCGTCATGCCAGACCATCGATCACGGCTACGCAGATGCTCGAATCAATGGTGCTCGCTCCGCGACCAACGCGAGCGGAAGTCGGCGATGTGGCTAACGCAATTCTTGACGGCACCGATGCAGTGATGCTCTCGCAGGAGACGGCAATCGGCGCTCATCCAGTTGCCGCCGTGGCGATGATGGATGCGATCGCTAGGGCAACCGAACCAGACCTGCCGATTGAACGCTGGAATGAGGAACGCGTTGACCACGATCCGACCGATGCGGCCTACTCAATCGCTCACACCGCCGCCGAAACTGCCCGTGATCTGAACCTCAAGGCGCTTGTGATCCCAACGCTCTCCGGGCGGTCGGTGCGACTCGTTTCCGCACACCGTCCAAGAGTGCCGATCTACGCGCTCTCACCCGGCCGCGAGACTGTTCGCCGCTGCAATCTGATGTGGGGCGTTAGAGCGGCGGGCATGCGTCGCCATGAGGTAACCGAAGAGCTGATCGCCGATGCTGCCTCACGGGCGCTCGAAGAGGGTTGGGTTGAGGTTGGCGATCGGGTCGGCATTACCGCTGGACTGCCTAGCGGCCGGCCAGGTACGACCAGCCTCTTCCAAGTTCAAGTAATTGAGGCTCCTGCCAGCAGATAGTCAGGCTGCTCGAAGCTGCCAACCTAATCGGCAGTTCTTCAGCAGTCCCAGCCACTTGGCCCGTCTAGCTGTCGAGCGCTGAACCGGCGACAAGGTCGTCGCTGCCGTCCGGCCAGCGAACCCAAGCCTTGTGACCACCGTCGTAGTCGGGTCCAAGCAGAATCAACTCGGCCGGCTCGCCACCGACGGTGCAACTGCCGGTCCCTTCCTCGTCAAGCCCCCGCCAAATCCTTACGAAGGCGTTGTTCTCAAGCTCATCGCCAACCGTTGAAGGTTCGCTATGGCCAGGCTGAATCACAGTCTCGGCAGGCAGTGCCAACAGAACATCCAGCACTGAGCTGCGTAGGTCTGCGTAGGTCGTGTGCCCAGGCGCACGAACGCCACCGACCGATCCCTTGAAGAGTGTGTCTCCGGTGAATACATCACTCTGATTGACAAGCAGCGCACCCATCCCAGCCGTGTGGCCAGGCGTGTGAAGAACCTCAACCTCAAGCCCACCAAAGTCGAGCTTTGACCCGGGCAAGAGATCGCCGGTCGTGTGCTCAGTCAACTCTCGCTCAGTCGGATGAGCCAGCACCGGTGTTCCCGGGAATGCCTCGAGCACCTCGCCAAGCTCAGCAATGTGGTCGTAGTGGTGATGGGTAAGCAGTACAGCGGCCAGTGTTAGGTCAAGCGCTTTGATCCGCTCAATCAGTGGCGCCACAGGCCCACCGGCATCCACGAATATCGCGGTCCCGCCCTCCTGATCAGCGACGAAGAAGGTGTTTGACAGCCACTGTGGGTGCTCGGAGCGCTCGATAATCATCTGTTAAGCGTAGCCGCAGAAGCTGCTGGCCGGTTCCGCCACCAGCGCCTCTAGTCTGAGGCTATGCGCCTAATCCACACCTGTTATCGCGTCTTCGATCTTGATTGCTCGTCCGAGTTCTACCAGGCGCTTGGATTCGAAGTGATTGGCCGGATGCCGATTGGCACAGAAGCAACAAATCTGTTCATGAATCTGCCGGGCGACGGCGATGAGCCGAGGCTTGAACTGACCTTCAATCATGACCGCAGCGAGCAATACGAGATTGGCGATGGGTACGGCCACATCGCGCTCGCCGTCGGCGACCTTGACGCAGTCCTCAATCGCCTTGCAGAGCTGGGAATTGACCCGGAGAAGCCTCCGTACAGCGTCCGTGAAGGTGGTACCCGTCTCTGCTTCGTCCGCGATCCAGATGGATACCGGATCGAACTTCTCGACCGGACTTGACCGCGTGGAACAGCCACAGCGAACGGTCGTTGAGGATCTAGGATCGAACAGTTTTCGACTCGTTGTTTACGAATGGGAGCCGGCCTGCTGGTGGCGGCGCAGTGATGAGATCGTTGAGACGGTTCGGATCGGTTCTGGGCTTGACTCGTCAGGAAAACTCGGCAAACGCGGCATTGCCCGCGGCCTGCAAGCGGTTGAACTGTTCGGCCATGCGAGGCGAGCGTTTGGGGTAACTCCCGAAGAGACGATCTCGGTTGCAACGAGTGCGATCCGCGACGCAAGCAATGGCAGTGAATTTGTCGAGCGCGCAGAGAAACTTGGCGGTGCTCCCGTGCGAGTTCTCTCGCAGTCGGAGGAGGCCCGCTACGGAATGCTCGCCGCCGTCAATTCGACCACGCTGACAGACGGCTGGACGCTTGACTTGGGTGGCGGCAGCTTGCAGCTCTGCCGAGTGGCTGGAAGGGAGTCTCAGGACTGCGGTTCATGGCCGCTCGGCGCGGTTCGGATGACTGAACACTTCCTTGCCGATGATGGTGACCAACCAGCCTCAGCGAAGGACGTAAAGGCACTGCGGGCGCACGCCCTAAAGAGCCTGCGCGATTCCGGTATCGAACCTGCGGGCGAACGGATTGTTGGGATTGGTGGAGCCGTACGAAACCTCGCAGCGGCCTGCCGGATAGCTGCCGGTATGCCTGCGCTTGGCGTTCAGGGCGTTGAGATCACTGGCGACGAGCTTGACCTTCTGATCGCAAGACTCGCCGAACTGCCACCAAGCAAGCGCGGAGCTATTCCTGGCATCAAGTCCGCACGCGGCGAAATTATTCTTGCCGCCGCAATCGTGATTCGTGCCGCTATGACTGCGACCGGCACTCAAGCACTCGAAGCAAGTGAGGCGGGTCTGCGCGAAGGGCTGTTCTTCGAGCGGTTCCTCGCCCCTGCCGACCCACCGCTATTTCAGGATGTCCGCGGCGCGAGCGTCCGCAACCTTGCCCTGCAACATCGGGTTGATGTAACGCATGCTGATCGCGTTGCCGACCTTGCGTTGCGGATGTACGACTCGCTGCGCGAGAGTGGAATCAAGACTGGCAACGGCCGCCAGCGCGAGCTGCTCTGGGCGGCGGCGATGCTGCACGATGTTGGCAAGACGATTGACTACGACGACCATCAGCGCCATTCGATGTACATGATTCTCGGAGCAGGACTGCCTGGCTATACGCCCCGTGAACTTGCGATGATTGCCCTGCTGGCTCGCTACCACCGCAAGGGTGAGCCGCAGTTTGGTGAGTACGAAACACTGTTTGCCCCCTCCGATCTTGAACGGCTAAAACGATCAGCAGCGCTGTTGCGACTTGCCGAGTTCCTCGAGCGGGGCCGTGACGGGAACGTCCTGTCTGCCGAACTTGTCGTCAATGGTCGCGGAATCAGACTTGACCTAAAGGCAACTGGAGACCCGGCGCTCGCCCGTTGGGGAGCCGAGCGTCAGTCGGAGCTGTTCAAGAGCGCATTTGGTCGCGAGCTGATTCTCAGCGACTGACCGCTGTGGCAGTCGGGCCGAGCGGAAGCTCAGCTGGCCCGGCTGGAACCTCTACGCGCTGCGGCTCAAGCGGTGCTTCAGCGAAGGCTTCGACCGCATCCTCAATGCCAAAGGCTGACCCTTCGCAGAGGATCCTGAACCGCTTCGGCGCGACTCGATCATCGGGCTTGACGGGGACTCCAAAAAGCTCATCCCAGCCAAACAGCTCGAGGTTGCCAGGGTTGAGCAGAATTGCCTGCGCTGGCATTGGACAGGTTGAATCATGGTGGGCAAGCCCAACCTTGACGAACGCGCGCATCTCCTCTTCAAGTCCCACGCTTCAAGTGTCGCAGTTTTGCTTGCTAATCAGCACAAATAGCGTCTACACTTACGCATACATAAATGTAGAGTCAGGAGCAAGTGTTGGCTGCAACCACAACCATACGAGTTACCCCCGAAACCCGTGAAGCGCTTTCAGCACTTAGCGCCGAGCGTGGCGTTACCAATGCTGACCTCGTTGCAGAGTTGGTAACTCTCGAACGGGAGAGAGGCCTCCTCGCTGCGATGAACCAGCAGTTTGCGGAGATGGCGGCAGACCCAGTTGAGGAGTACAGAGCCGAGCAGAGGATTTGGGACTCCACGGTCGGTGACGGGCTCTCATGAGTGCTGCGGCAGCCGTCGCCGAGAAGCACATCACTCAAGGCGACGTTTGGCTCGCAGACCTAGATCCTGTCCGTGGACGGGAACAGGCTGGGCGCAGGCCGGTTGTCGTGATCTCAGTTGACGCACTCAACCATGGTCATGGCGGAATCAGCATTGTTGTTCCAATTACAAGCACCAAGCGTCCAAACCCGATTCATGTTGAGTTGGGAGCAGGGGTCGGTGGACTCAAGAACACCAGTTATGCGCTGCCAGAGATGGTGCGCGCAATCAGCCAAGACCGCCTTGCTAAACGCTGGGGCGCTTTGGACAGAACCGAACTCGTTCAGATCATTCGACGCGTCAGGACCCTGACGCGCGCGGCGTGACGCCTCGGCTCGCAGCTTCCAGCCGCGGACTGCTTACGGCCCGATCAACACTCCAGGGTTGAGGATCCCAGCCGGATCAACGGCTGCCTTCGCAGCGGAGAAGGCGCGAGCGAAAACCTCTGGCCGCTGCTGGTCGTACCAGGGGCGATGATCGCGACCGACTGCGTGGTGGTGGGTAATCGTTCCGCCCGCGGCGATCAGCGCGTCGCCCGCTGCCCGCTTGATGGCATCCCACTGGGCGACCTCAGAGCCACGATCAGCCGGGGCCAAGACTGTGAAGTAAGGAGCTGGTCCATCCGGATAGACATGGGTGAACCGGCAGCTAACCCGCCCACCACCGCAAACATCCTTCAGGGCTGACTCAACAGCGTCGGTGACGGAATCGAGCAGGTCGGGGAACTTGTCCCAAGTAACGGCAGTCTCAAATGTCTCTGACAGGACGCCCATACGCACAAACGTGTCGCGCAGATAGGGCGCTCGAAGGAACGCTTCACGCCAAGCGCCTGAAGCCCCTTCACGGCCGCCGGAGCTAACCCTCTCCCACTTTCCACCGTGAACCGAGCAGATCGCCAGAGCCTGATCGAGCTCGCCACTCACATCCCGTGATTCAGCCTCAAAGCCAACAACTAGCACAGCTGACTGGCCGTCACCGGCCCCAGTCAATGCTGCCTCAGACGGGTCAAGCAGCCGGAGGTTGGCTGGGCGCAACCTCGCCTGAACAATTTCGCGAACTGCCTCTGCCGCGATGCGGAAGGATGAAAACTGAACACTCGTCTGCGCCCGCGAGCCCGGCTTCGGCCGCACCCGAACCCAAGCAGAGGTAACTACGCCAAGCGTCCCTTCGCTGCCGAGCAGCATCCGATCTGGGCTTGGGCCAGCCCCACTTCCTGGCAGGCGTCGGGAACCCCAGACGCCGACCGGCGTAACAGCCCGAGCCGATTCCAGAAGGTCATCAATGTGAGTCTCCGCAGTGGCGAAGTGGCCGCCGGCTCGCGTAACAACCCAACCACCAAGCGTTGAGAACTGAAATGACTGCGGATAGCAGCGCAATGTCAACCCGTGGGCGCTCAAAGCCTGCTCCAGCTGGGGTCCCGTTGCACCGCCGCCGATCCGCGCAGCGCCGGAAATCTCATCCACCTGCTCAAGTCGGTTGAAGGCACTCAGATCAAGGGTTGCGACACCAGCAAATTGACTCCCCACACTTGGTTCGACTCCACCAACAACGCTGGTGCCACCACCGAACGGAATCGCTGCCACACCCTCAGCCGAGCACCACTTGAAGATCGCGGCGATGTCAGCCTCAGTTTGCGGACGCAGGACAACATCGGTTGGGTTTGTGATCTCACCGCGGAAGGCACGGACAACATCCCGATAAGCGGCACCGTGCGAATGAAACACGCGCGCATGAGTCGAGCTGTCTGCAAGGTGAGCAAGCTCCGCAGGAGCATTCACTCGGGGGGCACGCAGCTCAATCTCATCAAGCGGCTTTGGGTCCTCAATCTCACTAGTACCAAAGCCAATATGAGCCGAAAAACCGGCTGCTGCCTGTTCAATCTCAGCCCGCGGAAGCTCCTCGTCTTCGAACCCCCAACCCCAATGCTTTCGAACTCTCGGCGCTGTCATCTGCGCTTGAGCATAAGGGCGCGTAATCTGGAGTAGTAATGAACACGCCGCACCCCGACATTCTCGCGCTTGGACCATGGGATCCAAAGATGATTCAAGCATCGTGGCTTGAATCCGCCTATGAACCAAGTGAGCAAGCAACAGCACACGCAGATGTAGAACTCGAGAAGCTCCGCGAACGAGGCTCTCCCAGCCACGATGGCCTCGCAGCGCGACTCGCCGACTGGTCAGCCGACGAGCAGCAACTTAAGCTTGAACTTCAACCGGCTCGCTGGGCACTGCGTCTCGTTAGCGGGAGCGAGTTTGGATCGCTGAGTGTCCTCTGCGCTGTGCGATCCGCCGACGGCCGATGGCTGGCAGGGCGTCGCGCTGCCTGGGTAGCCAGCTGGGCTGGCCGCTGGGCACTTGGTGCCGGTGGAGCAGTTGAAGTCAACGAAGATCCGATCATCGCCATGCGACGCGAGCTCGAAGAGGAGTGGTCAGTTGAAGCAGCCACCCTGTCAATCGAGGCGCTCGTTCGCGCGCCAACTGGAATGGCACTGCTAATTGGCCTTGCGACACTTGCTGAGGGGAGCGAAGTGACTCGCGACCCGGAGCACGATGAGCATGCTTGGTGGCCATCAAATCCTGCCGACTGGCCAGCTGAGGCCGACGACCCACTGCGGGTAATGGCCGCTCTCCTCACGCGGTGAGCGCAGTTACCAACGAACGATCGCTCGGCAGTGAGGCACAGCGCCAACGAGCATTTCGCGGGTTAGAAGGGCTGTCATTCGTTCACTCACTGATCTACGCGGCTCTAATCACAATCTGGATTGTTGGCGGAGCCGCGAGCGCCCGCTACATCCTCGGATGGGCACATGGCCTGATGTGGATCCTGATGTCGCTACTGATTATTTTCGCCGCGCGCAAACTTGTTGTCAGCTTCCGACTGGCAGTCTTGGTCGTTGTAATCGGCGGCCTCGGACCGTTTGCTGGCACAGCAGGATTCCTGCTTGAGGACCGATCGCGTAAGCGGAAAGAACTGGGTGAGATTTCCCAAACTTCCGACGCCGACACGGCTCGCTACTCTCTAAGGACAGATGGCGGCACAGACGACGATTGAGGTCGTCATGCCCGAGATGGGTGAGTCAGTCACAGAGGGCACAATCCTCGAATGGCATTGCTCTGAGGGTGAGACGATCGGGCTCGACGACACAATCGTCGAGATATCAACCGACAAGGTTGACGCTGAAGTACCCTCACCCGCCGCCGGAATCGTCACAAAGATCCTCGCTGAGGAAGGTGACACGGTCAAAGTTGGACAGGTGATCGCAGAGATCACCGCTGACCCAGACGCCGTCGCCGCCGCGCCCGCAGCCGATTCAAACGGCTCAGCATCAATCGCTGAGACAAACGGATCGGTTGAGTCAAATGGCAGCGCGGCAGGTGCAGCACCGGCAGCTGCAGACGCAGGCAACTCAAACGAATCGGTCAGCGCCTCGCCAATCGCGAAGCGCGCAGCCGCTGACCTCGGCGTCAACCTCGGCACGCTGCCCGGAAGCGGCCGAGAGGGACGGATAGTCAAAGCCGATGTCCTTGCTGCTGCAAATGGCGATACGCCGAACGGATCGGTCAGTCAGCTAACGGCCGCGAGTGCGCCGTCGGCGACGGCACTCAAGGGCGCCGCGGCAATGCTCGCGAAGTACATGGATGAGAGCCGATCGATCCCGACCGCAACGTCGTTCCGGACGCTCGCAGTCGGCGTGCTGGATGCCCGTCGCAAACAGCTCAAAGCGGCCGGTAAGAAAGTCTCATTCACACACATCATCGCCTGGGCAATCGCGCTAGCAGCTACCGACGAAATGCCAGTCATGGCGCATCACTTCGAGGAGGTTGACGGCAACCCAACTCGCGTTGATGACGGCCAGGTAAACCTCGGACTCGCCGTTGACGTTGAAAAGAAGGACGGCTCACGAACGCTGATGGTCCCGGTCATCCCCGGCGCCGGACAGCTTGGCTTTGACGGCTTCCTCGCCGCCTACGACGCTCTCGTCGCCAAGTCGCGCGACAACAAACTGATGCCAGCCGATCTTGTCGGCGGAAACATGACTCTCACTAATCCTGGTGGCCTCGGCACTGTCGCCTCAGTCCCACGCCTAATGCAGGGCCAGGGAACGATTATCGCCGCCGGAGCGATCGGATACCCGGCCGGCCTTGATGACGCAGCCGAAGCGCTCGGCGCCGAAAAGTCAATGACTCTCACCTCGACCTACGACCACCGAATCATTCAAGGTGCTGAATCAGGACGATTCCTCGCGAACCTCGATGCCCTCCTGCAAGGCGAACAGGGCTTCTATGAGCGACTGTTCGGAGACCTTGGCGTCGAGCTGCCTCTGGAAGCTGTTCCGATCGTGCAAAAAGAGGCCGTTGAAATTTCGCGTCGCTGGGCCAAGCCGGTGATTGTTGCCACGCAGGTTCTCGAATCAATGATTACGAGTCCACGGCCGACGCGCGCCGAGGCATCTGATTGCGCGAACGCCGTGCTCGATGGAACCGACGCCGTCATGCTTTCCGGCGAGACCAGTGTTGGTGAGTACCCAATTCTCACGGTCGAGACGATGGCCAGAATCATTGAGTCGACAGAAGATCACGGACTTCAGCGCATACCGGCACT
>JAPLCG010000046.1 GCA_026392385.1 Solirubrobacterales bacterium | reverse complement strand
AAGCTGGCAGCAGGTTGACAACAACCCCGCTGACTGCGGAAATACTGCCAGCGACGGCTCCGATCGCGTTGCTAGTTTCCCCGTTGTGACCGCCCTCGCAGACCTACCGCTGATCGCCTCCGGCAAGGTTCGAGACATCTACTCGGCTGGTGATGATCGCCTGCTGCTCGTCGCAAGTGATCGAGTCTCAACCTTCGATGCTGTCCACCCGACGCCGATTGAAGGCAAAGGTGCAGTGCTCACAGCAATCTCAGCATTCTGGTTTGAGCGATTCAATGGACTTGTTCCGAACCACACGATCTCGGTAACCGACGGGGTGCCAGCCGAAGTTCGTGGCCGCGGCGTGCTCGTTCACAAACTCGAGATGCTGCCGGTTGAGTGTGTCGTTCGCGGTTATCTTGCGGGCTCAGGATGGGCCGAGTACCAGGCGAGCGGCACGGTTTGCGGCGTGCCACTGCCTGCAGGGTTGGAGGAGTCTTCACAGTTGCCCGAGCCGATCTTCACTCCTGCCACCAAGGCCGAGGTTGGCGATCATGATGAGAACATTGACTTCGATACGGCCTGCGGCGTGGTTGGTGATCGCGATCTTATGACTCGCGTCCGCGATCTCTCAATTGAGATTTACAAGCAGGCTGCTGCCTACGCGCTCGAGCGCGGGATCATTCTCGCCGACACAAAGTTTGAATTTGGCGAGGACCAGGATGGTGTTCTTACCCTCGGCGATGAGGTACTTACCCCTGACTCGTCACGGTTCTGGCCGGCGAACGAGTACGAAGCTGGCCGTGGCCAGCCAAGCTTTGACAAGCAAATTGTCCGCGACTGGGCCGTAGCAACCGGCTGGGATAAAACACCGCCAGCACCGGAGATTCCCGCCGAAATCGTTGAAGCTACTCGCGCCCGTTACCTCGAGGCTTACGAACTGCTGACCGGCGAACCCTTCGCCGCTTGGCTTGAAAGGACTGCTGCATGAAGGCACGTATCCTGATCCGTCCCAAGCAGGGCATTCTCGACCCTCAGGGGCAAACGGTTGAGCGCGCTCTGCCAGCGCTTGGCTTCAGCGGCATTAGCGAAGTTAGTGTCGGCCGACTCGTTGAACTTGAGGTTGATGATCCAGCCCAGCTTGAGGACCTCTGCGAGCGGTTGCTTGCCAACCCCTTGATTGAAGACTTCGAGATTCAGCTCCCAGAGGGCTAGCAGCGTGCGAATCGGAGTTGTCAGATTCCCCGGCTCGTGTGATGAAGCCGACGCCATCGCGGCAGCCTCGGCCGTTGCTGAAGCCGAACTGCTCTGGCACGGGCGCACCGACCTTGATGGTGTTGATGCCGTTGTAGTCCCAGGCGGATTCTCCTACGGCGACTATCTCCGTCCGGGAGCGATCGCCCGCTACTCACCGGTAATGACAGCCGTTGCGGCCTTTGCTGCCGATGGTGGGCCTGTGCTCGGGATCTGCAATGGCTTCCAAGTCCTCTGTGAGGCTGGCTTGCTGCCAGGCGCGCTGCTGCCAAACAACAGCCTGCGATTCATCTGCCGGCAGGTTGATCTGACAGTTGAACGGACTACGACTCCCTGGACCGCAGCCTGCGAGGCGGGCGAACAGCTGTCAATCCCTTCGAAGCATGCCAACGGCCGCTGGTATGCCGACGACCAAACGCTCGCGCAGATTGAAGCCAATGGCCAAGTCGTATTCCGATATGCGCCGGGTCAGAATCCGAACGGTTCCCTCGCTGACATAGCTGGCGTCTGTTCCGAGCAGGGCAATGTTGTCGGGCTGATGCCTCACCCAGAGCATGCTGTTGACCTGCTGACAGGCTCAGCCGATGGTCTGAAGCTATTTGCTTCAGTTCTGGAGGAGGGTTCCAGTGTCCCAGTCAGCTGACCAGATTCCCGGCCGCGAACGGGCCATTGAGCTCGCACTCACGGGAGCGGAGTACGACCAAATTGTTGAGCTGCTTGGCCGCGAGCCCAATGAGGTTGAACTCGCGATGTATTCGCTGCTCTGGAGTGAACACTGCGCTTACAAGCATTCAAAGAAGATCCTTAGGCGGCTTCCTACCGAGGGTGAGCGCCTGCTGCTCGGAGTTGGCGAGAACGCCGGTGCGGTTGAGGTCGAAGGTCTCGCCGTTGCTTTCAAGGTTGAGTCACATAACCATCCGAGTGCAGTGGAGCCCTTCCAGGGAGCAGCCACCGGAGTTGGCGGCATTCTCCGCGATGTGATCGCACTCGGCGCTCGACCGGTAGCGATGCTTGATTCGTTGCGCTTTGGCTATCCATCCTCTGAGCGTTCGCGCTGGCTGCTTGACCGCGCCGTCGCCGGAATTGGCCACTACGGCAATTCAATTGGTGTTCCTACCGTTGGTGGTGAAATCCACTTCGACCCTTCCTACGAAAGCAACTGCCTAATCAACGCGATGTGCGTTGGCATCGCTGATCCGGACCGACTGATGCGCTGTGCTGCGACCGGAATCGGCAACCGCGTACTTCTGATTGGCGCCCTTACCGGCCGCGATGGCATCGGTGGCGCCTCAGTGCTGGCGAGTACCGAGTTGGGTGATGATGATGCCGACAAGCGGCCAACGGTCCAAATTGGAGACCCGTTCGCTGAAAAGAAGGTTCTTGAAGCCTGTCTTGAACTGGTCGATGCAGATCTGCTCGTTGCCCTCCAGGACCTTGGCGCGGCAGGTCTTACATCTTCGGCATCGGAAATGGCCGCTCAGGGTGAGGTTGGACTCGACATTGATGTGGCGAGAGTGCCACTCCGTGAAGCTGACATGGAGCCATTCGAGATCATGGTCAGCGAGTCGCAGGAGCGAATGCTGGCGATTGTCGAACCGGCCCGGGTCGCCGCAGTTGAGCAGATTTGTGAGAAGTGGGAGCTGCTCTGCACCGACATCGGTGAGGTGACGGAGGGCGGCCACATGCGGATCTTCCGTGGCGAGGAGATCGTCGGCGACATTCCCGTCACAACGCTTGTTGATGATTGCCCGCTTTACGACCTTCAGCCAAGTCCGCCAGCCGAGGGGCTTTACCCAGCGCCGCCTGTTGAGCTGCCCGAGACTGCCGACCCGGCGACGACGCTGCTTGCGCTTCTCGCAGGCTGCAACATCGCTTCACGACGACCGGTCTTTGAGCAGTACGACCAGATCGTTCAGGCGCGAACTGTTCGGCGCCCGGATGAAGCTGATGCTGCCGTCCTTGCGCTCGAAGCTAGCGGCAACCGCCGTCCCGCGATCGCGATGTCAATTGATGGCAATGGCCGCCGTGTCGCAGCTGACCCGCTGCGGGGATCGCTTGATGGGGTCCTTGAGTGCGCAGCCAACCTCGCATGTGTCGGGGCTGAACCGCTCGGTCTGACCAACTGCCTCAACTTCGGCAACCCGGAGAAGCCACATGTCGCCTGGCAGCTTGTCAATGCTGTCGAAGGTATCGCGCAGGGCTGCGAGGCACTAGCAATTCCAGTTGTTGGTGGCAATGTTTCGCTTTACAACGAAGGGCCAGATGGTCCGATCCTGCCAACACCTGTGATTGGGATGGTCGGTGAGCTGCCTGATGCGGAGCGCTGCGCCGGTATTGGCTTCGCCAAGGAAGGGCACGCCGTGGCAGTCGTCGGACCGTTTGAACCGTCGCTCGTCGCCTCTGAACTTGCTGCCCGCCGTGGACGCGCGCCTTCAGGTTCATTGCCACAAGTGGCAGCCGAGCTGATTCTTGCCGCCCAGCAGGCGGTTCGCGACGGTGTCCGTTCAGGGACGATTCTCAGCGCCCACGACATCAGCGATGGTGGGCTTGCCGTCACGCTCGCAGAGTGCTGCGGAGCGAGCGGCATTGGCTGCAGCATCGAGCTTGACGAACTCACTGATGAAGCCCTGTTCGGCGAGGCGCCCGGAAGTGGCTTTGTGATCTCCGGCGAGTTGGCCGCGATTGAGGCAATTGATGGAGCTCGAGTGATTGGCGCGACCGGTGGCTCGTCGCTCACAATCAGCTCTGAGGACGGCGGATTCGCCGTTGATGTTGAGGAACTTCACGCAACACGCGAGAATGGCCTTCGGCCCTATCTGCCGTGAATCCCCGCGCTGCTAGGCTTGAGCTTCGTAATGAAGGTGTCGTGCCTAGCGTCAACGCCTTGGCAAATCAGCTCACCGACACAAGAGAAGGCCCACGTGATGAGTGTGGAGTCTTTGGAATCGTGGCACCCGGCCGCGAGGTATCCAAGTACTCGTATCTGGCGCTTTATGCATTGCAGCACCGCGGGCAGGAGGCAGCCGGTATCGCGGCTGCGGACCTCGGCGGCAATATCCTTACGTTGCGTGACACAGGTTTGGTCGCCCAGGTCTTCGACCAGAACACGCTTGGCTCACTGCATGGCGATCTCGCAATCGGTCATGTCAGGTATTCGACAACTGGCTCCGGCGCGTGGGAAAACGCTCAGCCGGTCTACCGCTCCGATCGCCGCGAGTTGGCACTTGCTCATAACGGCAACCTGACCTGAGCTTCGCTCCACATCTGACACGGAGCTGATGGCTGCAATGCTCTCTACCCATCCGGCTGAGGAGATCGAGGACGCAGTTGCCGACATCATGCCGAAGCTTCGCGGAGCCTTCTCGACGGTCGTGATGACTGAGGATCGTGTGGTTGCCTTCCGTGACCCAGCTGGCATTCGGCCGCTAGTACTCGGCAGGATTGGTGATGACTACTGCGTCGCAAGCGAGAGCTGCGCCTTCGACATTATGGGCGCTGAGTACATGCGTGAGATTGAGCCGGGCGAGGTTGTCACCCTCGTGCCGGGGGGAATCCGCACGCGAATGGCCGTCGAAGGTGTTCGCAAGTCGTTCTGTCTCTTTGAGTACATCTACTTCGCACGGCCCGACTCGCGGATGGGTGGCACCGTCCTGCAGGCTGCTCGCGGCAGGATGGGAGAGATTCTCGCCCGGGAGGCTCCGGCTGAAGCTGACCTTGTGATCGCGGTCCCCGATTCCGGTACACCAGCTGCTCGTGGCTATGCCCGGGCAAGCGGGCTTCCCCAAGATGACGGCTTTGTCAAGAACCGTTACGTCGCAAGGACATTCATCCAACCCGGTGACGATCTTCGCCAGCATGGCCTGCGAATGAAGTTCAACCCGTTGCCGGAGATCGTTTCTGGCAAGCGCCTAGTTGTGGTTGACGATTCAATCGTTCGTGGGAATACAACCCGGCAGATTGTCCAGATGCTTCGTGATGCCGGCGCAAGTGAGGTGCATTTGCGGATCAGCGCACCGCCGATCCGCCATCCCTGCCACTTCGGGATCGACATGCCAACCCGTGAGGAGATGGCCGCCCACGAGAAGACGGTTGACCAGATTGCGGCCGACATCGGCGCAGACTCGCTCGCCTATCTGTCGCTCGAAGGGGTCTACGAGGCTGTTGGTGGCGAACGCGCAACGCATTGTGATGCCTGCTTTACCGGCGAGTACCCGGTCAATGGTGGTGTTTCCGACACCGGCAAGTACCTGCTCGAGTCGGCTGACTCGACGATCACAGCGTGAGCGACGCTGCACAGCGGACCGCCGAGCTGCTCGTCCGGTTTGGGCACAGCGGCTTTCGGCCAGGGCAGGAGACTGCAGTTGACGCCGCACTCGCTGGCAGTGACGTACTAGCTGTAATGCCAACCGGTGCTGGCAAGTCGCTCTGCTACCAGCTGCCAGCACTCGCCGCACCCGGGCTGACGCTCGTGATCAGTCCTCTGGTTGCCCTAATGGAGGACCAGATCCGCTCACTTGAGCAAATCGCCCCCGGCGAGGTTGCTGCCGTCCACGGAAATCGCGATAGCGATCACAACGACGGGGCGCTTGAAGCGGCAGCAAGCGGACGGCTGAAGCTGCTCTATCTAGCGCCGGAGAGGCTCGCCAATCCATGGGCCGCTAAGGCGTTGAAGGCCGCCACGCTTGAGCGGGTCGTAGTTGATGAGGCCCACTGTGTCTCGTCGTGGGGGCATGATTTTCGCCCGGACTACTTCCGTATCGGTGAGGCAACGCGGAGGCTGGGCGCGACTTCGATTTCAGCATTTACGGCGACAGCCACACCAAAGGTGACCGAGGACATCGCCAAGCGGCTCGGGCTAGAGCAACCGGTGGTAATCCGAACAGGCTTCGATCGGCCGAATATCTCCTTCACCGCGGTTACCTGCGGCAATCAGGCCGACGAGCAGTCGCGATTGGTTGAGCTGCTCAAGGAACCAGCGAGCAGGCCGGCGATTGTCTATGCGGGCACGCGCAAGCAGACCGCTGAGGTCGCCGAACTGCTGGCAAGTGCGCTCAAGATCAAGGTTGAGGCCTACCACGCCGGTCTTGACGGCGACCTGCGCCGGGCGATCCAAGAGCGTTATATGAATGACGAGACGGAGATTGTCGTCGCCACCAATGCCTTTGGAATGGGCGTTGATAAACCGGATGTTCGAAGTGTGGTTCACGTTGCTGTCCCAGGATCACTTGAAGCCGTCTACCAGGAGGCTGGTCGTGCCGGTCGCGACGGATTGCCAGCCAGACATGCGCTGCTCGCCGAGCCACGCGACCGCAGTCTGCATGTGCACTTCATCAAGAGTGCAACGGTTGACGACCCTCAACTCAAGGCGCTTGAGTCACTGCTGCGCAGGTCGGCTGATGAGTCGGGACTGAGCCGGATCCCAATGCGGGAAGCGGCCGATGCATGCGGGGGAGGCTATGAGCGGGCGACAGCAGCGCTAGGTCACCTCGCATTCGCTGGCGTGCTGACACCGGTGCCGTCAGCCTCGCGAGACATGACCGCAAGGCTCGCCGGTGAACTTGACAGCGCCGCACTCCGCAAGGCCCACAGCGCTGCACGAAACGCCGAACAGTTGCGCTGGCAGCGTTATGAGCAGGTCTGGAGCTTCGTTGACGGCGACAGCTGCAGAAGGCTGGCGCTACTCAAGCATTTCGGCGATCAGACCGAACCAACTCCACTGGGTCGCTGCTGCGATGTCTGCGATCCAGAGCTTGTTCCGGCAGCTGCCCCGGCAGGGACTGTCAAGCGTGCACGCAGGAAGGCGCAGCAGAATGTCGCCGAGAAGGCCGATGGGCTTGACGCCGCAATTGTTGCCACCGTCCGAGTGGCGAAACCGGCTGTTGGCCGCACGCGGCTTGTTCAGATCCTGAGGGGTTCGCAGGCTGCCGCGTTAATGGCTAGTGGGCAAGACAAGCTTGACCATTACGGGGAGTTCGCAGCGCTGAGCCACGATGGCGTATTAGCGGTTGTTGATCGGATCGTCGCCGACGGCGAGCTTGTTTCAACGGGCGGTCAGTTCCCGAAGTTGAAGGTAACTAAGTGAGCGCCGATCGCAAACGGATCGCAGTGCTGGTTTCCGGCGAAGGTACAAATCTCCAAGCGCTGGTCGATCAGCTCCACGGCAGCGGCGGAGTCGAGATTGTTGGTGTCGCTGGATCAAAGCCAGATGTTGCCGCGCTCGCACGGGCGGAAGCTGCAGCAATCCGAACCGCCGTCTTCTCACGCTCGGATTACGAGAGTCGTGAGGCTCGCGATGCTGCGCTGGTCAACTGGCTCACGGAACTGAATGTTGGGATCGTTGTCACGGCCGGGTGGATGGAGATCCTGACGCCAGTCCTGCTTGACGCCTTTCCCGATTTGGTCGTCAATGTCCACCCATCACTGCTTCCGGAGTTTCCAGGACTTGATGCTGTTGGTCAGGCGCTGGATGCAGGGGCGACCCGAACCGGCGTAACGGTTCATCTCGTTGATGAAGGGGTCGATTCCGGGCGGGTTCTGCTTCAAGGGGCTGTTGAGCTGCCAGCCGATTGCAGCCGTGAGCAGGCTCTAGCGTTGCTTAGGCCAATCGAACACCGGCTCCTACCTGAGGCAGTGCGCGAGCTCTCCGCCGGTCGCCTGCCTTAGGATCATTTTTTCGATGGCAGAAAGCGAACCGATGACAACAGTTGAGGCCGGCGAGGTTGTGATTCGTCGGGCCCTGATCTCGGTTTCGGACAAGACAGGAATCGTTGAGTTCGCACAGTCGCTTTCCGAACTCGGTATTGAGCTTGTTTCTACGGGTGGCACGGCAAGCGCGCTGCGCGATGCAGGACTGATCGTGCGTGGAATCAGTGAGCTGACGGGATTCCCCGAGATCATGGATGGACGCGTCAAGACTCTCCATCCGAAGTTGCACACGTCACTGCTTGCCCGTCGCGATGACGCGGCTCACATCGCTGCCGCCAACGAACACGAGGTTGAGTGGGTTGATCTCGTTTGCGTCAACCTCTACCCGTTCGAGGAGGTCTCCGGTCGCGAAGGTGTTTCCGATCAGGAGGTGATTGAGAACATCGACATTGGTGGCCCAACGATGATCCGCGCTTCGGCAAAGAACCACGCGTTCGTTGCCACTGTCGTTGATCCAGGCTCGTATTCGGAGGTTGTGACCGAGCTTAAGTCGTCGGGTAACAGGCTCCTGCTCAGCACACGCCGTGCGCTGGCCGCGAAGGCATTTGCCCGCACGGCAGCCTACGACACGGCGATCGCTAGCTGGTTTGCAACTCACAGCGCGGGTGAGCCGCAGTCAGGGCATCCAGAGCGGATTGTTCGCTCGTTTGAGAAGTCCGCTGAGCTTTCATATGGGGAGAATCCACACCAGATTGCTTCGTACTACGCGGAGGCTGGCGTCCGCGTAGATTTGCTCAGCCGCTTTGAGCAGCTTGCCGGCAAAGCGCTCTCCTATAACAACCTGCTTGACCTCGATGCCGTTCGGCGGATTGTTGATGAGTTTGATGAGCCGGCCTGTGTGATCGTCAAGCACAACAACCCCTGTGGCGTAGCGATCGGCTCTGACCCGCTTGCCGCCTACCGTGCGGCATTCGCCTGCGATCCACTCTCTGCCTTCGGCGGGGTGATCGCCTTTAACCGCGAGGTTGATGGTCCGCTCGCCACGGCGCTGATGGACCAATTCGTTGAAGTGCTCGCGGCACCCGGTTACAGCAGCGAGGCGCGCGAGGTGATGGCGGCCAAGCCAAACATCCGCATCCTTAGCGATCTCGATGCAGGCGGTGCACACACAGCACCTGAGATTCGCGAGGTCCTCGGTGGTGTCCTCGTTCAGGATCGGGATAGCGGGCAAACTGGCCGTGATGGGATGGAGGTCGTCTCAAAGCGCAAGCCAACTGAGCAGGAGTGGGTTGACATGCTGTTTGCGTGGACCGTTGCTCGCCACGTCAAGAGCAATGCGATCGTCTTTGCGAAGGGCGGAGCTACGCTCGGAATCGGTGCCGGTCAGATGAGTCGTGTTGACAGCGTCAGGATTGCCGTCAGCAAGGCGCCGGTCAGCCTTGAAGGTTCAGCGGTCGCCAGCGACGCGTTCTTCCCGTTCGCGGACGGTCCGCAGGAGGCGGTGGAGGCGGGTGCCGCTTGCGTCATTCAGCCTGGCGGCAGCATCCGCGACGACGAGGTAATTGCTGCGTGTGACGAAGCCGGCGTTGTGCTCGTGATGACCGGCCGCCGCCACTTCCGCCACTAGGGTCGCATTTCGGCCCCACTAGGACCTCCGAGCGGGTAACGCTGATCGGTGGCTTCGCTACCTCGGCTCAGGGGCCGAGGTAGATGCG
>JAPLCG010000144.1 GCA_026392385.1 Solirubrobacterales bacterium | reverse complement strand
GGGATGACGAGCGTTCGACGATTGCTGTCGGTGAAGACGAGCGTCGGGTTGTCAGGGGCAAGTTTGGAAAGGCTTGCTCGATTGAGGCTCCCCGAGTAGAAGAGCGCGCGGCCAGGGTCTAGTGACCCAACGGCTGCCATTGCTACTACTCCGCTCGCGTCACCATCTAGAACAACTGGAGCATCACTGATTTGAACTCGTTTGATTCCCGGCGTTGCAGGGCGTGGAGCTGCGTAAGCCCGTACCTGGGGCAATGTGAAGGATTCACCTCCGCGGTCACCTGGCGGAGCGAAAAGCTTTGTTGCGCCAAAGCTAGCAATCGGCTTTCGGAACCCAATCTGATTTTCTAGCTGAGCCTCAACTCGGGCTGGATCAACTTCCTCATTGCGAACGGGCGAGGCGTCGGTTCCAACGAGAACCTGGCCGACGCCCATCAGGCGAAGCAGCGGATTCAGCTGTCCTGGCATCAGACGTCCCTGCTGAAGCAGATTGTCGGTTACCTCTAGAAGCTGAGCAGCGTTGGGTGTTGATGATCGGACTATCTGGCGTATCAATACCGGTCGATCAGTTAGTCCTGGGGCAACGGACATCTGGGCGTTACCCCACGAGTAGTCCGAAAAGGTACTACCAGGAAGGATTGCGATTCGAGTGTTGTCAGGGGTCGTCCGCGCTGAGAACTTGACGGCATCAACCCACGGCTTCGGAACCTCTGAGAAGAAGGCGGCTGGGTTGATGGCATTGCCAGCCCAGAGTGGCCGGCCCCACAGAAGGACTAGGCCAATGATTAGAACCCCGGCGATGCTTAGAGGAATTTGACGCGGAATTCGTTTGCTATTGATCGCAAGATTGAGCCCGCTGAGAATCCGCCAGACAGATGCGAGTCCTACTCCGGCGAGCGAAACGAGAGCGAGGCCGGCAAGCGGAGCAGCCTTGTATGTCGTACGAATGAATTGGAGTGGACCTGCGGCGTAATAGAAGTCGTAGACGGCCCGTCCAGCAAACGTTTCCTTAGGGAAGCCAGCCGACATTGCGATAACGGCAAACGCCAGCATCAGTCCGAAAAAGGCTCCGTAGCGCCAGCGGCGCATGATGCTGAGGCTTGCAATCGCAAGTAACGGAACAATGAAGCTGGAGGCAATAACAAGCGGGCTAGCCAGATACGAGCCGATTGCTGGGACCTGCGCTCCATTTCCAGGGAAGACCTTGATGTAGCCAACCCAGTATCCGAGTAGGCGTAGCGATTCGGAGGCGCTTGGCGTGCGAAGAATTGCCTCTGCATGCTCGGTGAAGGTCAGATAGTCGGTTCCGTATTTTGCTTGGGCAAAGGTTGGAACGATCCACCAGAGCGCTGCGAGGGATGACAGTAGAGCTGAACGCCAAGCGAAACCGAACACGGCCCGTACCCGTCGGCCGGTTACTGCCTCGAAGGCAGCCAATAGTGCCATTGCGACCAGAACCCAAGCCACCAGTGCAACGGTTGCGTTGGCAGTAAAGGCGAGCAGGAGCGCGAGCACAGCTGGTGCCTTCCAGCTACGTGGATTCTCGATTCCGCGTTTCGTCCAGAGCAGAGCCCACGGGAGCGCGGCATATGGAACCAGCCAGACGGATCCCCTGTTGAGACTGATCATCACGAAAGGACTGCAGATGTAGAGAAGCCCAGCGAGGAATCCTGCTCCGCGAAGCCGCTCACTTAGCATCGATTCGATCATCCGAACTACGCCATAACCAGCGAAAGCTAGAAGAGCTGAGAACCAGAAACGCTGCACGATCCAG
>JAPLCG010000148.1 GCA_026392385.1 Solirubrobacterales bacterium | reverse complement strand
GTAGAGATAGTCCATTGCGAAGTGAACTCCACCGTTTTCGCGCCCGGCGACTTCCATGTCGCGGTGGACGCGGGAGCCAGTTGCTACGACAACCGCATCGCAATCGTCGCGAAGCTCAGCGACCGTAATGTCAACACCGATCTCAACTCCACAGCGGAACTCAACGCCTTCGGCTTCGAGCAGTTTGACGCGCCGATCAATAATCCCCTTTGGCAGCTTCGCGTCGGGCACTCCGTAGCGAAGCAGTCCACCAGGCGATTCATCACGCTCGTAAACGGTTACGTCATGACCAAGCCTGCGGAGTTCCTGCGCAACTGCCAAGCCAGCCGGCCCAGAGCCAACCACCGCAATGCGACGGCCAGATTCATGCTCGGGTGGCTCAGCAACAATCCAGCCCTCCTCAAAACCGCGCTCAACGATTGACAGCTCAATCTGCTCAATAGCTACTGGGTCTGAGTTGATCGCCAATACGCAGGCCGATTCACACGGTGCTGGGCAGATTCGGCCTGTGAACTCGGGGAAGTTATTTGTCAAGTGGAGAGCGTCTAGTGCTTCGCGCCACTTACCGCGATAGACGAGGTCGTTCCACTCGGGGATCAGGTTGCCAAGCGGACAGCCCTGATGACAGAACGGAACGCCGCAGTCCATGCAGCGAGCGCCCTGCTCTCGAAGCTTCTCCTCAGGCTGAAGATCGAAGTACTGGTCGTAGTCACCAACACGTTCAGCTGGGTCTCGCGTAACGAACCCGGCCCGGTCGATTCTCAGGAATCCGCCGACTTCACCCATCCTGGTTCACCGCCTGATCGGCCCGCTGAGCTTCAGCTGCCGCCCGCTCCTCAAGCGCGCGTCGATAGTCGCGTGGCATGACCTTTACGAAATCCTTCGAAGCTGATTCCCAACCGGCGAGCATCCTTCGGGCTACCGCCGAGCCAGTCCGCTCTGCGTGTTCAGAGACCATCTGGTGGATCTCCGCCTCATCGTGCTCGCCAACGCTCTCCAGATCAACCAACTCCGTGTTGCAAAGGCTCGGGAATCGGCCATCAGGGTCGTAGACATAGGCAACGCCGCCGCTCATTCCAGCAGCAAAGTTCCGCCCAGTTGGCCCAAGAATTGCTACTCGACCACCGGTCATGTACTCGCAGCCGTGATCACCAACCCCCTCAACCACCGCGACTGCTCCACTGTTGCGGACGGCAAACCGCTCGCCAGCGAGACCGCGGAAGAAAGCTCTGCCGGAAGTTGCCCCGTAGAGGACTGTGTTGCCAACAATGACAGTCTCCTCAGCGAGGAAACCGGTCGAATCCGGCGGCCGAACGACAAGAATGCCGCCGGACAATCCCTTGCCGGCATAGTCATTCGTCTCACCTTCAAGATCGAAGGTCACTCCCTTAGCCAGCCACGCCCCAAAGCTCTGACCTGCGGATCCCTCAAAGCGAATTTCGATTGACCCTTCAGCGAGGCCGTCAGCGCCATGCCGCCTCGCAATCTCGCCGGAGAGGATCCCGCCGACAGCGCGGTCGACATTGCGTACCAGTCGATCGAGGCGAATCCGCTCGCCGCGTTCCAGCGCAGGGGCTGCTGCGGAAATAAACTCCCAGTCGAGCGCATCGCCCAGTACCGGCTCCTGAGAGCGAACGCGCCTCAGCGGAGTGTCCTCCGACAGATCGCCGGATTCAAGAACGCGAGTGAGGTCAACTCCACGCGCCTTCCAGTGCTCGATCGCAGGATCCATCTCGAGTAGGTCAGCACGACCAATCAGGTCCTCGAAGCTACGGACACCAAGCGAGGCCATCAACTCCCTGACCTCCTCTGCAACCCAGAACAGGTACTTGACGACATGCTCAGGAGTTCCACGGAAGCGACGACGCAGCTCCGGGTCCTGCGTGGCGATACCAACCGGGCAGGTGTTGAGATGGCAGACGCGCATCATGATGCAGCCCATCGCGATCAGTGGTGCTGTCGAGAATCCCATCTCGTCTGCGCCGAGCAGAGCGGCAATCACGACGTCCCGGCCGGTCTTCATCTGTCCGTCGACTTGAAGTGTCACGCGAGAGCGCAGGTCGTTAGCGACCAGCGTCTGCTGAGTCTCGGCGATCCCGATCTCCCACGGGATTCCTGCTCCATGGATTGAGGACTGCGGCGACGCCCCCGTTCCGCCATCGTGACCTGAGATAACGATGTGATCGGCATTTGCCTTGGCGACTCCGGCCGCGATCGTGCCAACGCCAACCTCAGAGACAAGCTTGACTGAGATTTCAGCATCGGGATTTGCGCAGCGAAGGTCGTAGATCAGCTGCTTGAGGTCCTCGATTGAGTAAATGTCGTGGTGTGGTGGCGGACTGATCAGCCCAACGCCAGGCGTTGAATGACGCAGGAAAGCGATGTACTCGTCGACCTTGTGACCGGAGAGCTGACCACCTTCGCCGGGCTTCGCGCCCTGGGCCATTTTGATCTGCAACTGATCGGCGTTTGCCAGATAGTGGGCTGTCACTCCGAAGCGACCAGAAGCAACCTGCTTGATCGAGGAACGTCGACGGTCGCCGTTCGGGTCCGGCTTGAATCGGCGCGGATCCTCGCCCCCCTCACCGGTATTCGACCTGCCGCCAATTCGGTTCATCGCAATCGCCAACGACTCATGTGACTCAGGCGAAATAGAACCGAGTGACATAGCGCCAGTTGAAAAACGCTTGACGATGTCGGTTGCGGACTCAACCTCATCCAGCGCAACAGGCTGCTGGGATGTCTTCAACCGCATCAAGCCGCGCAGCAGCGCACCACGACTAACGTCTCCGTTTACTTCGGCCGCCCACTCGCGATAGGTCGCGCTGCCTTCGTCACCTTCACTACCAACCGCGTGCTGAAGC
This sequence comes from Solirubrobacterales bacterium, assembly GCA_026392385.1. Classification (GTDB taxonomy): domain Bacteria; phylum Actinomycetota; class Thermoleophilia; order Solirubrobacterales; family Solirubrobacteraceae; genus WLNJ01. The sequence continues at coordinate 2,806 of JAPLCG010000148.1, read as the reverse complement.
TTGGCTATTGAGTCTGGGTTCCAAACATGATGCTCACCGTCTCGCCGCCACTGGAGCAGGCCACCGACCGGCAGCATTTCGCGGCCACTTCCCGGCCATGCTCGGAAGTGGCGTTCGAGCGCTTCGGCAGCAAGCACCTCGATGCCGATACCACCAATTCGCGAGGCCGTACCGGTGAAGTAACTGTCAATCAGCTCAGGTTCGAGTCCGACAGCCTCAAAGATCTGCGCGCCGCAGTAAGACGGGATCGTTGAGATTCCCATCTTCGACATCGTCTTCATCAGCCCCTTGCCAATTGCTTTGACAATCCGTTGTTCGGCTGAATCCCGGTCAAGATCCTGTGGAAGCAGACTTCTCTCGACCAGTTCGTCAATAGATTCGAACATTAAGTACGGGTTGATGGCAGCTGCTCCGTAGCCAATCAGGGTCGCCATGTCGTGGACTGCCCGAGGCTCACCTGACTCGATTACAAGGCCAGTCTTAAGGCGTGTTCCCGCCCTAACGAGGTGATGGTGAACCGCTGAAACGGCCAGAAGCGATGGAATCGGGACGCGATCGGCTCCTACAGCGCGATCGGAAAGGATCAGAATTGTCGACCCTGAAGCGACTGCCGCCTCAGCCTGCTCGCAAAGCGTGGCTAGACGAGCGGCAAGTCCGGGAACCCCTTCCCAAACCTGCCATGTGATGTCAAGCACGGCTGAGCGCAGCCCCTTGGCGTTGATGTTGCGAATCCGCTCCAACTCGTGGTTGCGCAGGATCGGCTGCTTGAGAATCAGCTGCTGCGCATGCTCTGCGGTTTCATCGAGCAGGTTGCCCTCGCTGCCAATACCAGTCGAAAGGCTCATTACGACCGCTTCACGAATTGGGTCGATTGGCGGATTCGTGACTTGAGCAAATAGTTGCTTGAAGTAGCCGAACAGCAGTGGTTGGCGATCAGAGAGCACGGCAAGGGCACTGTCGTTGCCCATCGAAGCGGTCGGCTCCTCGCCCTTCTCCGCCATCGGTGCGATCACGAGCCGCAGATCCTCTTGTGAGTAGCCAAAGGCCAGCTGACGGGCCCTGAGTGGTTCAAGCCTTGGAAGATCGGGCTCACGAGCGGGAAGGTCTTCGAGCGCAACGGTTGACTCCCTGAACCATTCCTCATAGGGCTGCTGAGCCGCAAGCTCAGCCTTTACCTCGCGGTCATCGACGATCCGACCGGCCTCTAGGTCAACGAGGAACAGCCGGCCTGGCTCGAGGCGCCCCTTGCGGACAACCTCATCGGGTGGAATCGGGAGTACGCCGGCTTCAGAGGCGAGCACAACCATCCCATCCGAAGTCTGAGCCCAGCGGCCTGGGCGAAGCCCATTCCGGTCGAGCGTCGCGCCAACAACTCTTCCATCCGTGAAGACGACCGCTGCTGGGCCATCCCACGGCTCAAGTAGGCAGCCGTGGTAGTCGTAAAAGCCACGAAGCTGATCATCAACGCCTTCACGCCCGTTGTAAGCCTCAGGGATCATCATCATCGCCGCGTGCGGCAGTGACCTCCCCGACTGAACGAGCATTTCGAAGACATTGTCAAGCGTTGCCGAATCACTGCCTCCATCGCGGACAACCGGCAGAATCTTCTTCAGGTCATCGCCAAACAGCTCGCTTTCCATCTGCGATTCGCGAGCACGCATCCAGTTGACATTGCCGCGAAGTGTGTTGATCTCGCCGTTGTGAGCGATCATCCTGAAGGGGTGCGCGAGCTCCCACGAGGGGAAGGTGTTGGTTGAGAAGCGCGAATGCACGACTCCCATCTGACTGACGACCATTGGGTCGCGCAGGTCAGGGAAGTAGCCGGGCAGCTGGGTTGCTGTGAGCATTCCCTTGTAGACGATCGTTCGCGAAGACAGCGAGGCGACTGCCATCTCCTCGCCAGCCTGCTGCTCGGCGACGCGCCGGATTACATAGAGCGTCCGCTCGAACTCGTCCTGTGATTCGAGTGCGTCACTTGCGCCAATAATCAGCTGTCGAATGACCGGCGCACTGAGCAAGGCCGTCTGCCCACAGTGGCGCGTATCAACCGGAACATCACGCCACCCGATTACCTGCTGGCCGGCCGATTCGACCGCGTCAATTACGGTCTGCTCAGCGGCGAGCCGCTTGCTTCGACCGCGCGGCAAGAACAGTTGTGCGACTCCATAGCGACCAACGGCTGGCAGGGCCGGGCCAACCACCGAACGGAAGAACTGATCGGGAATCTGAATCAGGATCCCAGCTCCATCGCCGGTCTCCGGGTCGGCTCCCGCCGCACCACGATGCTCAAGGTTTGCGAGCGCCACGAGAGCCCTTTCGACAACGCCATGGCTGGGCCCACCGACCAGCTGGGCGACAAACGCGACGCCGCAGGCATCGTGCTCATACTTGGGGTCGTATAGCCCGGACCGGCCGGGTCGCTTCTGCATCTCGAATCGGCTCCTGCGGTCGGTACGGAAAAGGAATCTGAATTGTATCGCTGTTTGGCAGTTTGGACCTAGTCGCAACGAGTCAGGGGGTTCGGACTTCGCCAGTGCGGCGTAGGCTGTTGCAATGGCAGATAGGACCCTTTACTGGTCGCTGACGGCTTCGCCGGTGGGCGAACTGCTGCTGACCAGTACTGACGAGGGCCTGATCTCGTTGAGCTGGGACATCCTCGATCCTGGCGCCGAGGCGTTGGACATCGCAACCAGCAGGTCGCTGGTAGCTCGTCATTCGGTGGCAGCCCACAGGCAGGTGAATGACCAACTCGACGCTTGGTTTAGCCGCGAAATCAGGGAATTTGACCTTGAGTTGGCTGACGATC
>JAPLCG010000119.1 GCA_026392385.1 Solirubrobacterales bacterium | reverse complement strand
AGCTCTCTACCTGTATGTCAACCTGAGCATGGCTGCTGAGCGGCCAAGCGTTGCCGCTTTCATTGACTCGCTCACTGAGCCAGAAGTTGAGGCGAAGGCAGCATCGGCTGCCGGGGTGCCCTCCTCGGCGGCGGTCAGCGCTGCTACGCGATCCGCTTGGCTGGCGGTATCTGATCGGGCGGGTGTGAAGCGATGAAGGCACTCACATCGATGAGCGATTTTGCGACGCTAATGGCGAGCCTCGCCTTCATTGTTGGCTTCGCAAGCCTCGCCGCCTTCCTTTTGATTCGTTACCTGCCGGTCGGCTCGCGGGCCGGGGCAGGCACGACCGCACACGCTTACATGACAGCCTTCGGGAGCCTCTTTGCCTTCCTGACCGGATTCCTGATCAATTCGGAGTACGCGTACCTGAAGGCTGCGCAGAACTCCGTCGGACAGGAGGTTGCCGCTGCGACTCAGCTGGCCTCCGCGAGCTCAACACTGCCGCCGCCGGATGCCGAGCGGATCCAGGATCGAATGCGCGTCTACTTGAGCTCGCTGCCCACGGCTGAGTGGAATGCGCTGGCGCTGGACAAGCCGGCGTCATCTCCCTCCGGGATTTACATGGGTGAGCTGCAGCAGCAGGTATTCAGCCTTTCAAACCGGGAGTACCCGTCCACGTCGGCCCTGACAGCGATGGAGGACGCGATCGCACAGATGACGCAGGCGCGGCGAGAACGAATCGTGATCTCGTCTGGGAGCCTGCCCTTACCGCTGTTTGCGCTGTCGCTGTTCGCCGGTATGGCGCTGATTGTCAACGCGATCTTGGTCGCGCTCAAGTCAGGGGCTAGGTTTGTATTTGTTGCCAGTGGACTGGTAATAACCGTCGCGCTGGCAATCGCGGCCGTCCTTGCTGTCAGCGCGCCGTTCCGAGGACCATTTGTTACCAAAGCATCGCCTGTAATTGAGCTTGTCCAAGAGCTGCAGGATGGTCGATTTACGCCATGGGTCCACGAGCGATGAGGGTCAGATCTAAACCTTTCGCGCTGGCAATCGGAGCCGTGCTAATCGTTGTTCTCATCGTTGTCGTAGCAGTCGCGACGTCGGGTAACGATGCTCAAGCTGTCTGCGATAAAACCGACGCAGATTGCGTTCACGTCGCAGCTGGCGCTCCGATCCAAATCGGCAGTCTGCTCTCGAAGGAACAGGGCAGTGGTAAGGACGGTCTCGTCGCCGTAAAGCTCGCAATGGACTACCTCGATGGACGATTTGATGGCGTCAATGGGCGGCTGCTTGACCATCCTGTTTCGTTGCTCAGTGCCGATGACGGATGCAGCCCAGCTGGCGGTCGCAAGGGTGCCAAGCAGTTGCTTCAAGAGAGCAACCTGATCGCGACTGTCGGAACCACGTGCTCGTCAGCGGCACTTGGCGAGGCAGACAGGCTGATGAGTGCCGCGAAGGTGCCACTGATCAGTCCATCGAATAGCGCCCCGCTACTTACCGATCCAAGTCGGCATCAGCGCTATTACTTCCGGACATCCTTCAATGACCTGATTCAAGGCGAGGTCGTCGCTGAGTTTGCAAACAGTGAGATCGCGAAGCGGCGAGCGGCGGTCTTCTATACGCCTGATGCCTATTCCCGCCAGGTCAGCTGAGCGATGCCTTTATGAAGCAGTTCCGTCGCAAGGGTGGAACTGTCGTTGCGCAGCTCAATGTTCAGGCAAAGGGTGGAATTCACGCGGCTGCTGCGAAGGCAGCCAAGAGTAGGCCGAACTTCATCTTTGTCCCAATATTGGAGCCGAAATGCCACCAAACTGTTGCTGCCGCCCAGGCTGAGCCAGCGCTCAGGTCCGCATCAATAGTCGTAGCGGAATCCTGTCAAGATCCCAGCTTCCTAAAGGCGTTGGGGCCAGCCGCGAACGGGATTTATGGATCCGGTCCGGGGGCCTCAAAGGCTGCAAGTAACAACTTCTACCGGCGTGAGTACCTGCCCGCCTTCATTGAGAAGACCGGAGCGGCGCCTACGGCGGTTTTCAACACAAACAGCTTTGATGCGTCGAATCTGATTTTCGCAACGATTCGCAGGGTCACTGAAATTCAGCCAGGCGGCGAGCTGCTGATCAACCGCGAGAAGCTTCGCTCGGCGCTACTTGACATCACCGGCTATGAGGGATTGTCGGGAACGCTCAACTGCACACCAAGCGGTGATTGCGCCCAGGGCGCTCGCATTTCGATCTATCAGGCCCCTGCTTGGCCGGCTGTGCAGCCTAATGCGATGCCGGTGTTTAGCGAGTCACGAACGATCGCGGAGTTAACCTCAGGCCTGTAAACAGGTGACGGGTGGAGTAGTCCTAGTTGACCCACCCGGAGTTGGCAGCAGCAGCTTGGGTGCTTGCCTAGCTGCTGACGACTAGCTAACGCCGGTCGTGGCGAGCAGCACGCAGGCGGCGATTGTTGAAACGCCGGCAATCCAAATGTTCTTCGCTGACTGTCTCTTAGTTGTCATCTGATCAAGTGCCTTTCTGGTTGACTGATGAACTAGAGGCTAGACACCGTTTCTAAGAGGATTCTGGCAAGATCGTTAATCACCGCCCGGGCGGTTAGCTCAGCTGGTTAGAGCACCTGCCTTACAAGCAGGGGGTCGCTGGTTCGAATCCAGCACCGCCCATCTCGAATAAGCAATTCCGATTCTCGCTTCACGGGAAGGAAACAATTGCTTCGCTATGAGTCCAATATCTTGACGAGCCTCAGATGTTGCGCCTCACGTCAAAGACGTACTTCCTTTCGACGCTTGGACTACTTGCGATTGCATCGCTCCTCCCAGGTAACGCGAGCGCTGCTGGGTCAGCGCGGCTAAATCCAAAGAAGGCGGTTTGGGGGCCGAATTACATCAATGGTCGTTCGGCCTTTCCGCTTTACCGCGAGATGGGAGTGGGAACATATTCTCAAGCGCTCTCGTGGCATAAGACAGCACGAACAAAGCCAGCTGACGCAAGCAATCCTCATGATCCTGCCTATCACTGGCCGGACGCATTAACCGATGCTGTCCGCGAGGCATCAACCTTTGGGATCAAAGTCAATATTCAGATCACCTATGCGCCGAAGTGGGCGAATGGCGGGCATGCGAGGAATTGGGCTCCACTTCACCCGCATGACTTTGCCCAGTTCGCAGTTGCTGCGGCACGCAAGTATCCGTCCGTGCATCTCTGGTCGGTCTGGGGGGAGGCGAACGCGAGGCGTAACTTTATGCCGAGCGAGTCGGCACCTGGTCATGCCAGGCGGCTGACGGTAAGTCAATCGCGAGGGCCACGTCTTTACGCAAACATCGTCGAGTCGACCTACCAGGCGCTCAAAGCGATCAGCCCACAGAACAAAATTATTGCCGGGGCGACATTCGCCTCTGGTGACATTCGCACCCCTCTTTGGATTCGCTACATGAAGACTTCGAGTGGATTGCCTCCGCACTTGGATATGTACAGTCATAATCCGTTCGGTTCGCGCAAACCGAACCTCAACAACCCGATCAGTCCCGCTGGTGGAGTTGATCTCTCCGATGTTGCACGGTTAGAGGCGATGACAGTCGAGTCGCTAGGCGCGCCATTTGGCAAGACGACCATTCCACTGTTTCTCTCCGAGTGGTGTGTAACGACAGCAAGGGACTTTGAGTTCCGCTACTCGGTAAGTCATTTGGAGCAAGCGAACTGGATCAGGGCAGCATTCTCAATTGTCAATTCGGCAAGCTACATCAACTCAATCGGTTGGATTCATCTCCAGGACCAGCGCGTTGGTCTGATGCCCGTGATTAGCAGTGGTCTGCTTGATTACGCGGGCAGAAAGAAACCTGGCTTTGCGGCGTTCGCCGGGAGCTGAAGGCGCCGTCAGTCAGCGATCTTGACTACCAGCTTGCCGGTGTTGCCACCGTCAAACAGCAGGTTCAGCGACTCAGGCGTGTTTGCGAGCCCTTCAACAATCGTTTCGCGGCTCTGCAGTTTGCCCTCGCCAATCCATTGCGCCAGCTGTGTCGTCGCGTCCTTGATCCGGTCGAAGTAGTCGAGAATCAGGAACCCCTGGACGGTCGCTCGCTTGGTGATAATCGCGCCAAAGTTACGCAGCCCAACCGGATCGTCAGGGTTGTTGTAGTCGGAGATCAGACCGCAGAGCGCAACGCGCCCACCGATCTTCAGCCTTGAGATCACAGCGTCCATGACTTCGCCACCGACATTCTCAAAGTTCACATCGATGCCGCCCGGCGTTGCTTCCTTCAGCTGGGCACGCCAGTCGTCAGCCTTGTAGTCAACGGCAGCATCAAAGCCGAGCTCGTCAACCAGCCACGCGCACTTTTCAGGGCCGCCGGCAATGCCAACCACGCGCGCTCCAAGGATCTTCGCGATCTGGCCGGCAACGCTTCCTACCGCTCCAGCTGCAGCCGAGATGACGACGGTGTCGCCCTCCTCGACCTTGGCGACGTCGGTGATGCCGAAGTAGGCGGTCAGTCCAGTCATGCCGAGTGCGCCGAGGAAGGCGCTCTCGGGAACCCCAAGATCGTCGGGCAGTGGCGTGAACGGCAGGGAGTCGGAGGCAACGACATAT
>JAPLCG010000177.1 GCA_026392385.1 Solirubrobacterales bacterium | reverse complement strand
TAGCCGCAATAGTGCTTGGTGCATTTGCGCCCGGCGCAAGGAAACAGGGATGGCTCATCTTTCCGCTGCTGCTTGGAGCTGCCGCGCTTACCTTCTTCCTCGGCGACATGGTCTAACGCCGTCGCAACGTGCCGGTGTATTGCGGAGCCCCACGGTCACGCGACAGCTAAGTTAGGCGGCCAGCTTCGCGGGGCGTGGTGAGGGTGTCTGACGCTGAGATGTCAGAGCTGGAGCGATTGGAACGTAAGAAACTCCTCGAGGCCAAGCCGGCCCATTTCCCTGCCATGTCCAGATTGTTTGAAGCCTCCGAAGGGCGCCAAGAGGTTGTAGTAGCCACCGTTGATCTCCACCTGACCGACTCGGAGCTGTTTCGCAACTGACTTGGCTCGTTCCGGATCGCCAGACCAGACACCTCCTGCCAGCCCGTAGTCGGAATCGTTAGCGATTTCGATCGCCTGTTGCTCGCTGTCATAGGGGATGATTGAAAGCACCGGTCCGAATATCTCTTCGCGAGCGATAGTCATTGAGTTGTCGACGTCGCTGAACACAGTCGGCTCAACGAAGTAGCCAGTCTCAAGATCCTTCGGCGCGTTCGGCCCACCGCAGAGGAGCTTTGCGCCTTCGGATATCCCAAGCTCAATGTAGCCACGGACTCTGTCGCGTTGAATGTCGGAGACGAGCGGCCCGAGATTGGTCTCTGACTCGAGCGGATCGCCAAGCACGAAGTTAGCTGCGGTCTCTGCTGCGACTCGCTCGGCATCGGCAAGCCGCTCGCGTGGAACAAGCATTCGAGTCAGCGCATTACAGGCTTGACCGGAATTGAAAAAGCACTTCACGACTCCATCTGAAACGGCCGCTGCCAGCTCTGCGTCATCGAGGATGATGTTCGCCGACTTGCCGCCCAGCTCAAGTGAGACCTGCTTTACAGTCGGCGCCGCTAGCTCGCTGACGCGACGTCCGGCTCGCGTCGACCCAGTGAAGGAGACCATGTCGACACTTGGGTGAGCTGCGATGGCTTCTCCGACCTCGATGCCTGTCCCAGCGACCAGATTGAAGACGCCAGCTGGCAGGCCAACTTCGTCGAATATTTCGGCGAGGACGTAGGCAGAGAGGGGGGTCAGTTCGCTGGGCTTAAGGATGACGGTGCAGCCTGCCGTTAGTGCCGGCGCGACCTTCGCCGCAACCAGATGGAGGGGAAAGTTCCAAGGCGTGATCGCTCCGACCACACCAACAGGCCCCCGGGAGACGAGCGAGTTACCAATTTGGCTCTCCCACTCGACCTGCTCAACTAGCTCGGGCATTGACTTGAAGGTTCTTGATGGGAGAGCGATCTGGGTCACGACCGACTGGCCCACCGGCATTCCCATCTCGTGCGAAATCAGAGCAGCGAGTTCGTCGCTTCGAGAGCTAAGCGCTTCGCCGACAGTTGCCATTATCTCGGCTCGTTCGCTCGGCGGGACCACTTTCCATTCGGAAAGGGCGGCCTGCGCAGCCTTGACTGCGAGATCGACATCATTTGAGGTGCCGGCTGGCGCCATGCCAATCACCTGTTCAGTAGCTGGGTCAACTACCTCGATCCGTTCGCTACTGCCCGCCTCAAGCCATTCGCCGGCGATGTAGTGACTGTTGTGGACGATTGGTGTCTTGCTTGCTGACATTACGTGTTCTCCGGTCTTGTTTTAGGCGCGTGCTGCGAAGGTCGACTGGCTCGCGTCGTCAACGATGCCAATTATCGCCTCTGCAGTCCGGTGGGCAAGGGCCATGATCGTGAACATCGGATTCGTTCCGGGAGCGGTAGGCAGCGCCGAGCTGTCTCCGATCCAGACGCCAGGCGTGTCATGAAGTTCACCCCAGGGGTTGGCGACAGAGGTCTCGGGGTCGTTCCCCATTCGGCAGGAACTCATCTGGTGTCCGGACCAGAGTTGATGGCCGCCTGCCTGCAAGGGAATCGCACGGCACTGATCGATGAATGCGGCGATGTTTTCACCACGGTTCCAGCGGGGTAGGCCCGCTGCCACGGAGGTGATTGACATCGCTCCGGCTGCCTCGTGCAGGCGAATCTGGCCTTCAACCGCGTCGTAGCTGTTTGCAGTGTCGGTAGCGTCCGTCATTGCGTATTCGTAAACAGGGTTCCCGGAACGATCGATCGTTATCTGGCCGGAGCTTCGGTCACGCAGTAGTCCAATGAAGGAAGCCATTCGGTCGAAGTCGTTGACCGCCTGTTCGGGCTTTCCAGGGGTAGCTTGGCGAGGTAGAGACATGGCCGCATGTGTGTAGACAACGCCTTCGATGATCCAGCCCCAGCCGTCATACGCGTCGGCAAACTCGTCGACATATCCAGCGAAAGCTGGTCCCCACCAACTGTTGAGGTCTTCTGCGTAAAGTCCTGAGACGGCGGTGCAGGGGTGCAGG
>JAPLCG010000170.1 GCA_026392385.1 Solirubrobacterales bacterium | reverse complement strand
ATAGAAGCGTGGTGCTTCTACAAAGCCAGCCACTCCCTCAAGCGCATTGATCGATTCCTGTGGATCGCGTCCAAACAGTCTCGCAGTGCCTTCCGTCGGTCGGATTAGCCCAAGCATCATCCGCAGTGAGGTGGTCTTGCCGGCACCGTTTGGTCCGAGATAGCCGAATACGTCGCCGCGCTCAACTGTTAGATCGACGTGGTCAACCGCCGTGATTCTCCCGTAGCGCTTTACAAGTCCGCGAACTTCGACCGGAGGTGCTCCGGCCAGTTCACTCAGAGGCCACGTGCCACGGCTTCAACCGTGGCAGGGGTGACCGATCCAAGCAGTGCATACTCAATTCCGTCACGGGTGAAGGTCAACCCGGTGCCTAGTGCTGTGGGAAGCTCAGTAGCTTCCTCAGCGCCAACCTTGACGGTTGGTAGCGCCAGGGCAGCCTCGTCGTTGCCGCTATTTCCACTACCTCGGGGCTTAGGGTCGGCTGGTTTCTGAAGCACGAGAACTGAGCCAAGTCCAGTTCCGTAGGCGACAAGAGCGCCGGCAGTATCGCCAGTGCCAACCAGCATCACCTCAGAGCGCTTCAGGCCGCCCGCTTCTGCTGGAGCGGCAAGCGTGAAACCAAGCTTTGCCTGAACAGCTTCGATCCCTGTTACAGGTTTCGTCTCACGGCGCGCTTTACTGCCGGTAGACCCTCGCTTGCTATCGATCAGCTGCTGCGCGCGGCCGGTGAAGTCGGTGACCTTCGCATCGCGTGCCGGAGCTATGTCAAAGACACTTGCGGCTACCGGGCCGAATGACACATCGGTCGCCTCAATTGCGAGTACAGGGTCACTGCTGCCCTTTGCGCGAATGTCGATCCGTAGTGGCGCGCCATTACGAGCATCCCATGAGACGTCAGCGCCGCTAAGCAGCCCACCATTGTCCTTAGGGCTAACCGAAACGCTGTAAGCGGGCCTGCCGCCAACATTGTCGGGGACTGCCGAACTGAGTTCAGCGTCGCCACTCAGGGCGGTAATTGCACGGCGAACCGTTTTCAGTGCTGGCGGCCATTTATCGGCGTTCCGTGGCTTGTCATGTTCGGAACTGCGATCTGCTGGAAGGTTGAGGACGAAGACGGAGCCTGAGCTTGGGTGGCTGATCCAGATGCGGTCGCCCTTGACGACTGCTTGGAGGTCACCTCCACCTCCGTCGGACTGGAGTTCAAGGCGGACATTGCCCTTATCGTCTGCCCACAGCCTTCCACTGCCACCACCAATAAGCGGGTCACTGCCGGTTGCGATTGCCGAACTGTCGATCAGACGGTTTGTGAACTTAATCCGTGCGGTTACTCCCGCGATGGGGTCGCCGGATAGCGAGCCTGCAACAGCCTCATCAAGTGGCTTCGACGCCGGCTTGGAGCTGTCACTTGATGCGCCGATCGCAGCCATCGCACCGACCGTCAGCAGCGCCGCGAGCGTGCCGAAGAAGATTGTTAGACCTTTGGTTGATGTGCGGCGAAGGAAGGTAAGCAAGGCGGTTCCTATCGTTGAAGTATCAGTTCAGGATAACGAACCGAATTGAGTTATCCGGCGGATGCCGTCAAACGGCGCGCTTAACTCGTGGCGATTTTCGCTGTAACGCCAGTGTCGGAGCAGGACGTGCCCGCTCCGGTTGCGCGAACCAGTGTCGCCTTTGTTGGCGCAGTCCAACTCTTTGTTGCTACTCCGTCAGCTCCGGGGGCGACTGTTCCAGCGGTTACCCAAGCTGATGTAGCGGTGACTCTTGACTGGAATGTGACAGTGGCCCCAACGCCGCGACATGGGGACATCGCCCAAAGCTTTGACTTGGTTGCAAATACGGGGAACCTCAATGCCTGAACAGCTGGCTTTGCACATGGCACTGCTGAGCCGGCGCAGTAAGTCTTCAGGCCGGGCCAGAAGTAGAGGCCACCGGGCCAGTTTTGATCAGAGTTGGTGAGCGGCTTCTGATCCTTAACGTCAACCGTCGAATACCAGACGGCTACGTTTACGCCCGCTGCCCAGAGTCGGTATCTTCCACTTGATCGCGTAATCGAGCAGTTTGCGGAAGTCGGGGGCATTGCCGAGTGCTCCACCGTCAGGCGATGCAGCCCGAGTGGTTGGGCCGCCAAACCACGTGTATGGGTGGAAGTCAGCGGCGTCGAACTTGACCTTGACCGGGCATGCAACCGGCGTTGCGAGGCGCCAGGAGCCATTCAGGCAGAGAATCTGTTCGAGGAATGCCTGTGGCTGGATCTCGCTTGAGGCTTTGTTACTGCCGTAGGGGCCAAGTCCGCCGAGGGCAACGGTTGCGGTCGGTTGAACGGCCTTGATCGCATCGTAAAACTTGTTCTGCATTGCACGGTCAAGCTCAACTGCCTCACTACGTGGGGTCAGGTAAGCCTGGTAGTTAGGCTCGTTCCAGCCGCCATAAAGCTTCATTCGCGGCAGCTTTCGCCCTGCTGGACCTAGCGGGTCTGCTGTCGTACCGCTGTAGCGAGTTGCCAAGGCGGCACCAAATAGTCCGAACTGAGTTGCATTCGGCCGCCAAGTTCCAGCCAAAGCTGAGCTCGGCCGCCGCGGCCCTTCAGCCCATGATGGGGCTGAAAGAATGCTGACCATCGGCTCTACTCCAGCTGTAGCGGCGTTTCGAACGAAGGCGTCTATCGAGGTCCAGTGATAGGCGGGATCAGCAGGGTTAGCGGGATTCGATGGCTTCGTAGGGGCGGTGTTTCTCCATGAAATAAGGGTTCTCGATATCCCAGCATTCGTATCGTTGAGGCCAGTAATGACCATCGAAGCTGATCCCGCTCCGGTCGGATCAATTCCGACCGTAAACGCGCCAGCGCTAGGAGCAGCGACTGCAACCGCAAGGGCTGCCGAGGCTACGGCAATAAAAAAGGCCGACCGGCGGCCGACCATTGCGTTGGATCTATTGCTCACAGTTCCAGTGTAGGGAGGTATTTAGGCGCCCGCAAGTTAGAACCGTCAACGGTCGCAGGGCAGGACGCCTAATGCATCGCAGCAAGGCGAAATGGGCGACGCTGACTTCCGGTGGTCGCCTGTTAGGCAACCACCGGGTCAGAAATTCAAGCGCCTGCTAGGGGACTGTGACTACAGGGCTGACTGCACGGCAGGCCGAACCCGTGCAGGTTTGGAGCGCAAGCATCTTCAGTTTCATTTGGGCTTGGACACTTCCGGCCACCGGTGTGCCCTGAACCGCGATGTTGCTGAGCTCGTACGGATCCTCCTTGAGGTTCCAGAGCTGCTTCATGCCGCTCTTCTTCCACTCGATGTACTTCCACTCGCTGGTCCTCACACCCTGATACTGCTGATCCCACTGGTTGGGGAATCCCTCAGTGGAGAACAGGGGGGCTGTCGCTTCAAGCCCGATCGCACGATTGGGGATGGTTGATGTTCCCTTCGCGAGACCGAGCAGCGATGTTCCGTCGAGTGTGCGACCAGAAGTACCGCCCGCAGCAGCGAGAATCGTCGGAGCGAAGTCAACGTTCGAGACCATCTGGTCAATAGCAACGTTCTTCTGGATGCCAGGACCGCGGATTACGAATGGCACCTTGACCGATTCCTCGTAGGGAAGGAACTTGTCACCGGGAATGCGGTGCTCGCCCTGCATCCAGCCATTGTCGGAGGTCAGGACAATTACCGTGTTGTCGAGCTGGCCGGTTGAGCTGAGCTGGTCAACGATCGTCTTAACCTTGTCGTCAACCGCGCGCAGCGCGCCGATCCTCGATCGGTAGTTGGATTCAAGTTTGGCCTGTGAGCTGGTCCACTTCGTTACTCCGCCAACCTTGTAAGTCTGCGAATGAGCTGGAAGCTCCAGCAAGTTAGATGGCTTCCTGATCGGGTTCACATCGGTTGGGTCCCTCTCGGTTGGGTCCGAGTAGTTGAAGTTCGGCTTCGACATGATCGCCTCTGCGTAGTCAACGAATCCGAGACCAAGTTTGGTCGGCGAGTTGTAGCGCAGTGGTGGCCGTGGGTCAATCATGTGATGAGCATTTAGCTCAGGGTTCTTCGTGTCCGGGTTACGGACTGAGCTGTTGTTGTCTTCGCGGTGCGGCGAAGCCGGTGTCCACCAGAAGAAGAAAGGCTTTGCGGCCGACGACTGGTCCTTGATCAGATCACTGGTGATGTTTCCAGTCACGTCAGGCGAGTAATCAGCCTGTTTGGCTGAGCCATACCAAGTGTTGGCCTTGCCGTTGTTGTGCTTCCTTGCAACGCCACTGAAGTCAAGAAGGCTCTGGGCAGTTAGGACAACGGTGGCTGGCTTCAAGCCTTTGTTCGGCTTGATTTGAAGATTGCCAAACTCAACGAGCTGCTTGGCGAAGTCAGAATCACCGAAGTACTTGACGGTCCGACTTGTAACTGGGACGCCATTGAACTTGCCGCCGTAGACGCTCATTGCATAGTTGAAGTAGTCGTAGGCGGAGGTGTCAAGCAGTGCCCGCCAGATGTCAAAGCCGGCGGCTACCTCGCCGCCCTTTGCGACATTGATCTTCTGAGTCTTGCCGTTAATGTCGACGCCGGTCTGGGCGCCCTTGCCGGTGCCGTAGCCGTTCAGCCATTTGCCGATTGCGCCAGTTGTGTAGCCAGCGGCCTTCATCCAAGTTCCAAGTGAGTTGCCTCTGTCCTTCATGCCGTACCAGCCGTAGGGCCAGAAGTTGGCGCCAACGCCGTGGTTGTGGGCGTACTGGCCGGTCAGGAAGGTCGCACGCGATGGACAGCAGAGTGGGAAGGAGTCGATCGTGTTGTTAAAGCGAGTGCCCTGACTTACAAGCAGGTTCTGGACATTTGGCATCTGTGAAAGGTCAGTCAGCGCCTGATCGTCGGTCATAATCACAAGCACATTTGGCTTACCGCCAAGTGACGCCTTGCGCGCCATCGCGCTGCTTGCGCCGAGCGACATAAATGCGGCGACGATTGCCAAAACGGCGATGCTCGAAAACCTTCTACTCATGTCCAGTCCCCTCCCAGGGTCAGATGCCTCAATGCAACTATGAAACCGAAGTAATACCAGTGGACGCGACGCCGTGTCAACAGGTAACCGTTGTCAGCGACGGCGGTTTACGACTGCAGTCCGGCTCAGCGTCCGGTCAGGACTGTGTCGTCACCCTGATATGCGGGTGAGCAGCAGCAGAGCAGAACAAGAGGTTGATCACCGGTATTCCAGAGCTTGTGTGGCGTGCCTGGTGGGATGACTACCGCGTGACCCGCGCAGACTTCAAACTCCTCTTCGACTAGCCGCATTCGCCCGCTACCCGC
>JAPLCG010000115.1 GCA_026392385.1 Solirubrobacterales bacterium | reverse complement strand
CAAGCCGAAGAGGGGATTCGAACCCCTGACCCCCTGTTTACAAGACAGGTGCTCTGACCAGCTGAGCTACTTCGGCGGGACTCGGAAGTCTACGCGCCGCGGGCTAGTTGTGGCTGCTGCGGATCGAGACTTCAACGCGCTCGGTTAGCGCCTTGATCTCCTCGGTCAGCTTCTTGACCTGCGATGTCAGGTCA
Organism: Solirubrobacterales bacterium; assembly: GCA_026392385.1. Lineage (GTDB taxonomy): Bacteria > Actinomycetota > Thermoleophilia > Solirubrobacterales > Solirubrobacteraceae > WLNJ01. The sequence continues at coordinate 9,842 of JAPLCG010000115.1, read as the reverse complement.
TGTGTCTCGCCGGTCAGTGCCGTGTTTTCGTTGATCAGCTTGATGTTCTGGTTGGCAACCTCCTCGCGGTGAAGGGCTGCGGCCTGCTCAGCGTGCTTTTCCCGTTCAGCTGATCTTGTCTGGGCTAGCAGGATCAGTGGGGCGGCATATGCAGCCTGGAGTGAAAAGGCGAGGTTGAGAAATACGAATGGGTAGACATCCCAAGTGAAGATGATTCCGACGGCGTTTATCGTTACCCAGACGATCACGATGCAGGTCTGGACGATGATGTAAGTCGGCGTGCCAAAGAACAGCGCTATCCGTTCGGCGATAGCGCCAAACCTGTCCTCACCAAAGGCACCGTGTAGGTGGGCGTGGCCTTGAATGTGGCGGAAGGGATCCGACTCGGCCGGTGCTGACTCGCCGTTTGCTTCCGAATCGATGCTCACACAGTTAAGGCTAGTCGCGCCGCGGACGGCACTCACTTAAACGGCGTGACTCAGGCCGATGCGAGAGCGTCGCTTACCGACTGTGAAAGGGGAATAAGTGGCTGCCAGCCGGTGGCTGCAATCAGTTTGGCTGGGTCACCGACAATGTCAGATGTCTCGTGCGGGCGAACAAGCCGCGGGTCAACTTCGTGAACCACGGTCAGTGGAGACGAGGCTTCTGTTGCTGCTGTCACGATCTCAGCCGTCGATAGAGAGTGTCCAGAGCAGATATTGAAGGCTCCAAGCTCACCGGCCTCAACAAGCAGGCGCATCGCTCGCACGACATCGCGCACATCGGTGTAATCGCGTCGCACGTCTGCGGAACCGGTCAATACGACCGCCGATTGCTCGCCGGCTTGCTCCTTCAACTGACTTGCAATTGATCCAAGTAGAAAGGACTTCCCCTGATCGGGACCAATTTGGTTGAAGGCTCGAGCGCGGATCACGCGAAGTCCATGTGCTTCAGCGAATAGGCCGCCGACTAGGTCGGTGACGGTCTTTGCGACTGCGTAAGGGGTAGCCGGCACCAGCGGATGTTGCTCGTCAACTGGCAGGCCGAGCGGCGCGCCATAGCTTTCGCCGCTTCCTGCCACTACGACCGTCGCATCAGGAGCGTTAGTGCGGACTGCCTCGAGCAGATTCCAAGTTGTGGTCTGGTTGTCGCCGACGCAGCGGGCCGGGTCCTGCCATGAGCGCCCGGTAGAGGCACGACCTTCGCCGGCGACGCTAGTGCCACGGCGTGATACGGCAAGCAACTCTGAACCGGCAGCAGCGATTTCGCGTGCAAGGTGGCCACCGACGAAGCCTGAGGCTCCGGTGATCAGAACGCGTTCGGTCACTGCTCCTCAGCCGGCTCCTCCGGGTTCAACCAGAGTTCAAATACTCCGAGCGCGGTGCCAAACACAAAGTGGCGCCATGCCGCTTGCCACCAGGCGCGACGGTTGCCACTCATCTTTACGAGCTCTTCGCGGGTGGGGTGGAAGCGATCGGTCACCTTGACCCCCGGCCAGGAGGCGACATGCTCAATCAGTCCGGCTGCAGTACCCGCAATCGGTCGTGGCAATGGCGTGCGTCTAACGACGTTTGCATAGACAGCGCCAAATAGAGCTCCGTTCTGGATGTGCATTGCAAGACCGATTGGCCGCCATGCAGGGCCGCGCGTCACAAATTTTCCGAGCAGCTCCACGTCGTCGTAATCGACGCCAAATGGCTTCTTGTCAAGCGGCTGGAGCAGCGCCCAGACGCCTGCGGCAGCGCCGCCAGCGATTGCGCCACGAACTGTTCTGTTTCGGTCGATTGCCATTAACAACGACGATACCGGCGCGCGGCGCCTGTTATGGCAACGCGAGAATCCTTTCGCGCCAACAATCACCACTTAGAACCGCCAAATGTCAACAAACAGCGCCGGTCAGGACTGGGGTTTGGGATTGCCTAGCGAGGCAATCAGCGGGCGAGCCGGGAGGGCGAGCTCCGCGCCGAGTCTGGCAAACCAGACCTCAGGCCAACCACAGGCTTTGAACCAATCGGCAGCTAGCAGCGCCGGTCTGGACTGGGGTTTGGGATTGCCTAGCGAGGTAATCAGCGGGCGAGCCGGGAGGGCGAGCTCCGCGCCGAGTCTGGCAAACCAGACCACAGGCCAAACCACAGGCTTTGAACGCCCATGTCACAGGTACTCTGGCCTGTAGTGGATAGAGACGCACTACACAGGTACGCGCGAGAACGCGGTGTCAACCGCCTCATCTACTGGGTTGCAAGGGCAGTGCTTGAGCCGTTCTTTCTTATCTACTTCCGCCTTGAGCGCAAAGGCCTGAAGAACATCCCTTCGTCGGGTCCGGTGATCATCGCCGCGAATCACCGCTCGTTCCTTGATCCGTTTGTGATTGGAACCTGCCTGCGTAGGCCGATCTACTTTGTTGCCAAGAAGGAGCTGTTTGACAAGCGCGTCGGTGGCTGGCTGATCGCTCGCCTCGGAGCCTTCCCGGTTAACCGGGATAGCGGGGATGCGGAGATGGTCGCTACCGCGAAGGCGATTCTTGAGCGTGGCGGCTGCGTTGTGATCTTCCCGGAGGGAACGCGGGTACGGCCAGGACCGTTGGCTGCTCCGCGCCGTGGGGTAGCTCGGCTTGCGCTGGAGACTGGCGCGACGATCGTTCCCGTTTCAGTTTCCGGTACTGAAGATATTCGCACCGGTTGGCGGATCAGGCCGAAGAAGGTCAGGATCCGGATCTCGCGCTCAATGCGTTTTCCGCGTGAGAGCGATCCTTCGCCACAGCTTGCCCAGGCGGTTACTGATCGAGTTTGGGTGCTCGTTCAACTTGGTTGGGAGGCGCTTGGTGGTGCGCCGCCATTCCGTCGTGTCGCAATCGTCGGTGCCGGATCGGCTGGCACAGCGCTAGCGATCCTGCTGGCTAGAGCGGGGGTTGAGGTCCAGCTCGCCTGTCGCTCGGGAGAACAGGTTGCCGAGATAAAGAAGCGGGGTGAGAACCGTAAGTACTTGCCGGGAGCGCAGATACCGGATGGTGTGAGGGCAGTTCGGGCTGCCAAGTTGGATACGAGTGGTTGTGACGCCATCTGTTTCGCGGTTCCGTCACGGGCGCTGCCAGCTGTGCTTGCCGCGCACGCGCCGCGGCTGCCGGATGGAGCGGCGCTGGTGTTGCTCTCGAAGGGTTTGGTTCCACCGCTCGGCGAACTGCCAGCCGACTATGCGGAGCGGCGGGCTCCCGGGCACCCTGTTGCGGTGATTGGTGGACCCGCGCATGCGGCCGGTGCGCTGGATGCTGGTGCGGCGTTCGTAATTGCTTCCGAGGACAGGGTCTTGCTCCGCCAGCTTGCTGATCCACTTTCCGCTGCTGGTACCGGCGTAGAGGAGACGACCGATGTAATTGGCGTTGAGCTTGCTGGCTGTATGAAGAACATTGCGGCGCTTGCTGCTGCAGCGGCTTTGAGTGGTGGACCTAATGTGGCGGGTGCGGCGGCTGGTCGTGTTTGGGCTGAGTTGGCAAGTTGGGCAATGACGCGCGGAGCGCGGGCCGAAACGCTCGCTGGGCTTGCTGGTGCCGGTGATCTTGTCGCGACGGTGCTCGCTGAGGGCAGCCGTAACCGGCGTGCGGGCGAGAAGCTTGCAGCCGGCGTGCCTCCCAACATGATTGAGCATGAGGTTGGTCAGGCTGTTGAATCGCTTGACACGGTGCCTCTGCTTGTTGCGCAGCTGACTTCCGACGAGGCAAATGCGCCTGAGACGAAGATGTTGGCTGGGCTTGTCGCAGGGCGAGTCGAGCCAGCTGTCTGGCGGGCGCGGGTTACCTCGGCCTCCGGTCGTAGACGTGCTCGGGCCGGCGTGTTGCGGCGCTGAGCGAGTCTGACCGGGCGTGACCGCGCTACCGTGACGCGCAATGGCTGAATGTGCTTTTCATCCTGGGAGGGAGACCGGCGTCTCCTGTTCGTCTTGCGGTAAACCGATTTGCACGGATTGCATGACGCCAACACCGGTCGGGATGCGCTGCCCGGATTGCTCTAAGGAGCGCACTCGGGTTACGCGGATTAGTGCGGCGTCGGCCTCGGCTTTGCCAGTTGTGACGGTTTCGTTGATCGCCATCAACGTCGTTGTGTTCCTCGTCGCGGCGTTGACCGGTGGTGGCCTTGCCTCCGGTGGTGCTGGTCCGCTGATGTACAACGGTCAGCTTTATGGCCCGTCGGTTAGTGCCAACGGTGAGTATTGGCGGCTTGTTACGAGCGGCTTCCTGCATGCCGGGTTCTTCCACCTGCTGATGAACATGATTTTCATCTGGATTCTTGGATCAATGCTCGAGCCGGCGCTCGGTCGACTGCGATTCCTGACGCTTTACATCGTCTGTCTGCTCTGCGGTTCGTTGGGGGCGCTGCTGATCGAACCGAACGTCCCGGTTGTCGGTGCGTCGGGTGCAGCGTTTGGTTTGTTGGGCGCAGCGATTGTGATGGCACGCCGTCGGGGTATTGACATCTGGGGGTCTGGTCTCGCACCGATTCTGATGCTCAATCTGGTTGTGACATTCCTGGTTCCGGGAATCGCGATCGGCGCGCATGTTGGCGGCGTACTTGGCGGGTTCCTCGCCGGTTTCGTAATGGAGGAGGTTGGCGAACGCCACGCCAGCACTGCCGCCGCCGGAGCAGCAGCAGTGATTGGTGTCGTTGCTGTGGTGCTGTCGCTTGCCGTTGCCGGCAGCAACATCTAGCTGACTGTTAGTCGGCGAGCTTCCATTCGCCGTCAACCTTCTTGAACTTGATTGGCTGCTCGCCATCCCTGACTGGTGTGAGTGATGCGGTCGCTGTGTCGCCTGTGATCTTCACATTCGTGACCTTTGCTGTCTTTAGGCGACCGAATGTTGTGGCCAGTTGGTCACGCAGGTTCTTGAAGATTGCCTTGCCCTGAGGTGTCTTTTCGATTTGCCGAGCACCTGAGGCACAGCTGCCGTTGCCACCGACGCCCTTGCCAGCGTCTCCCAGCTGCTTCGATGCCGTAGGCGCGATCTTGGCGCAGAAGGTCTCCCAGTCGCCCTTGTCGATTGCCTTTACAGCAGCGATCAGGTCGCCTACGCCTTCGGCGCAGTTTGCGCCACCAGTCTGCTTGCTGACTTGCGCCGTGAACCGTGCGCGTGATTCGGCCGTCATTTGGGCGCAGAAGCCAGCTCCGTCACCATCACTGAGGGCCTTGGCAGCCGCGCCGAAGTTCGACTTGATCTGGTCTGCATCGCTCTGCTTTTCGCCGCCGCCGCCGCAGCCGACCGCGAAGGCAGCAACTGCTGAGATGGAAAGAATTGCGAACGACTTGCGAAGGTTCATCAACGGCTCCTCAGTTTGGGATGGCTCGGATTGGCTCCAAGCCTGAATTACAATGAGTTTGACTCTAACCCAGCGCCCGACAGATCGCTAGTCTCACCTGTCAATGGGAGAGCGACTCGACGAAGATCAGATCAATTCCGCTCTTGAACAGAGCAGCTGGCGCCGTGATGGCAATGCAATCGTCAGGGACTGGGAGTTCAAGGACTTTGCTGAGGCATGGTCATTTGCTGATCAGGTTGCCACGACTGCCGAAGCTCTCAACCATCATCCAGACATCTTGGCTCACGGTTGGAACAGGCTGCGAGTAACGATTACAAGCCATTCAGCAGGAGGAATCACCGCCGCGGACTTTTCACTTGCCGCCGCAGTTGATCTACTTACCTAATGAACGGGATCGCACTCGTCTTTACCGGTGTGCTGTTGCTGGTCAATGCTTGCGCGCCAAGCTTGAAGCGCTCCGCGATGAGGGCGCGCGCGGGGCTGATGCTGCCCTCGGTCAGATGGATCGGATTGCGGAGGCGATTTCCGCCTGCCAGGTAGGAATCACGATGACTTCAATCGGTATCGGTGCAGTCGGTGAGCGCGCGCTCTCCGAGTTGCTGCGTGGGCCGCTTGGCAATGTTGCCGCAGAGGGCGTTTCCATCGTTATCGCGGCGACGATCGCCTACATGCTGATTACCAGTGCGCATATAACAATCGGCGAGCTTGTTCCCAAGTACTACGCGATTGGTCATGCGGAGGGTGCTTTGCGGGCGGTCGCAAGGCCCTTGCGCTGGTTTGAGGTCGCTGTCCGCCCGATCGCTTGGGTTTTGACAAAGGTTTCAAACGGGATTCTGAGGCTGCTTGGTCAGGATCCGGTTGCGCTAGGGACCGCTGGTCAGAGCTCTGGTGAACTGAAGCTGTTGATCGCCGAGTCGCGCAGCGCTGGCGAACTTGACATCGGTGAGGCGGGGATGCTTACCGGTGTATTCCAACTGCATGAGCAGGAGGCGCGCCAGGTGATGACGCCGATCCCTGCCGTTACAACGATTGACCTTTCAAACACCGTCGGTGACGGCCTTCGCAAATGTGTTTCTTCAGGGCACACTCGACTGCTTGTGATTGGTGATGGTGACCGTGACAAGGTCCACGGTTTTGTTCATGCCAGTGTGCTGGCTGGCAGGTTGCTGTCTGAGACGCCGGACGCGCCGATCGCGGGGCTGATCAGCGAGGCGCCAATCGTGCCGGAAACAAAGCCACTGGACGATCTGTTGGCCGACCTTCAGCGCGAGCGTTCATCTCTAGCTGTTGTCGTCGATGAGTATGGGCGAACCGCGGGAATCGTGACGGTTGAGGACATTGTTGAGGAGGTCGTTGGTGAGATTGATGATGAGACTGACCCAATGAGTGGGCCGGTGCGCAGGCTTGCAAATGGTGACCTGTTCGTGCGCGGCGAGGTTACGATCGCTGACTTGCTTGATCACGAGGTTTCGCTGCCTGAGGACCCTGACGCCTATACCTCTGTTGGCGGACTTGTTTTCTCGGCGCTTGGGCGCAGGCCGCGGCGCGGCGACAGTGTCCATGTTGACGGCCATACGTTGCGTGTAGAGGCGATGAGAGGAAATCGCATCGAGGCTGTGCGGATCCGCTCAGAGATAGTGCCGATTGACGCAAGTGGCTAGTTAGCGGTACGCTTTAAGCCTCGTTACGCGTCAACCTTAGTTGGCGTTCGAGGGAGGGAGACGACGGGCCGGGGCGGGTCCGTCGCCGAACAGAGCGAAGCCGACCTTACGGTCGGCTTCGCCGCTTCCGGCATCAGTTCTGTTCAGCGGCTGTAGTCGAGCAACCCGCGGCCACTCTTGCGACCGAGCGCGCCTTCGGCGATCAGGTCACGGATGCGCTGCGGCACATTGGCGCCGATCTCATCGCCGATTGCGGCTGAGACATCAAGGCCAACGAAATCGAGCAGTGCCATCGGCCCCATTGGGTGGCCGGCACCGAGCTTCATTGCCGTATCGATGTCAGCGGCAGGAATCCCGGTCTTTTCCATGTGATCGACAGCGTGGAAGAGGTAAGGGAACAGCAGCGCGTTGACCACGAAGCCAGGTACATCAGGCACGGCAACAGCAGTCTTACCAAGCTCCTCGCAGAGCGCCAGCGTCCGCTCGCGTGTTTCGTCTGAACCCTCGTCGGCAAAGCAGACTTCAACGAGCTTCATTGCTGTGACCGGGTTGAAGACGTGCAGAGCTGCGAAGCGATCTGGCCTGCCGCTTGCTGTGGCAAGGGCCGCAACGGAAAGTGAGGATGTTGTTGAAGCGATCACTGCTGATTCGGAGCAGATGCCGCCAAGCTCGGCGAGTAGTGCCTGCTTTGGCTCAAGCTCCTCAACGATTGCCTCAACTACATAGCTGCAGTCAGCGAGGCCAGAGAGGTCGGTTGTGACGGTCACGCGATCGGCGCGGGCCGGATCCTCGAGTCGACCGGCAAGCTTTGCGATCTGTGCGGTTGCGCGCTCTGCCGATGCGTCTGAGCGAGCCCAGAGGACAACATCGCCGGAGCCTGCGGCTGTTGCAGCCAACCCGGTTGCGATTGCTCCTGAACCTGCGATGCCGATCGTCTCAGTCATTACGATGTTCCTCCCTGTCGGTATTGGCTGCGGCCATTGGTAGCCGCGCGCAAGAGTACGCGACCGAGCGCGATCCGGTCCTGTCGGGCGGTGGTGGGGACTTCGATTACGGCGCTAGCTCCGCCACAAAATCGGATTCGACGCGGTTTGACTGCTCGGTCAATCCGTACGACTTCTGATCGACTGTCCAGCCAAAAGAGGTCGATTGGGAAGGCCATTGCGAAGGTGTGAACCGATCCGGTTCCCGGCAGCAGCAGGGCGAGCCCAGGTTCTGGAGTTAGGTTGCGACCTGCGAGGCCGAGAAGCCTTGCGCGCCAGCTATTCGCAATCGCTATTTCGGGCGAAGTGTTTTCGGCTAGACGAGGCAGTTTGGCAAGACGTCGGCGCACATAGTCAAGAGGCGCTTGCCCCATAAATTCGCCCCTCAGGCGATGCTGTCTACTGCAAAGCCGGTTGCTGACGGCGTAATCGTCAGCGGCCCGGCCGTGAGTGGGGCGACTGGCGTGTTTGCGTTCCAGCCGACCGGCGCAAGGTCATTTGGTGAGTCAGGGTGGAAGATCGCTCCAAGAAGCTGGTTCTGTAGCCGCCCAGCGCCAAGTTCGAACTGGCCGCCGCCATAGCAGCCGATCCCGTTTAGCTCGCAGTAGTCATAGCTGTCGAGCAAAGGTTTGAGACCGCCAAGGCGTGAAGGCTTGATGTTGACCATCCGCGGCTTGAAGGCGAGGTTCTCAATGTCGGCGACGCTTTCGATCGGCGCATCCCAGGTGATTCGGTCTCGGTGTGGGATCAGTAGTTCGTTGATCGCCGGGTCATTGATGTCCGGATCCTCGATCAGCGCTTCAGGGAGTGCGGCGATGACTCGCGCGTAAAGGTCAACATCACCCTTCTGGTCAACGATTGTGCCGCTGTAGAGCGCCTTGAAGTCGACTGACTCAACTGCTCCGGTCGCTGCGAGGTCGGCAAGCAGCTCGTCCGTCCAACTATCGGTTGGGTCAAGTTTGAAGTTAAGCGTTGGGGCGATCGCGAGTCGCTGCGTAATTGGGTCAAGCGATGCTGGCTCGCCAAGTCTGATCGAGACGACAAATGAAAGCTCTTGAACTTCGCGATTCAGTGCCTGTGCAAGCGAAAGGTCGTTCTGCCTGAGCGCTAGGTCGAGTGCCGCCGAATCGAATGCCCAGCGTCTGTAGAGGCGGGATACCTCACGCTCCGGTGCCTTGGTTGGGAATAGGTCGAGTTCAGCAATTTGGCCGCAGAACTGGCCGAGTGTCATCTTGCCGCGCGGCAGGTCACCAGCTGGGCCTGCGGCTTGGAAAGCATCGTGGTCTTCGCCGTCGTAGACAACATCCTCACCAACACCCTCGAGGCCGGCGCCGGTGATGTGAATCAATGTGCACTTCCTCAGGAAGCCGGAGGAAACCTCCTCCGCGCGCCCCTCAAGACTGTAAGCATCAACTTCGAGCGGAAGGTCTTTTATTAGGTCCCAGGTCGCCATTTGATTGATCCTAATCACCTTTCTGGGTTGCGGGCGCCCAGATCAGTCCCTCTTCACTAGCTGCTCCGCCCGTGACGGAAGCTGCTCCAGCGATTTGCACTTGATGCTCGTCTAACCAGAGGGCGGTAAATGCGGCGTCGAAGGCGTGGTCGCTTGAAGCGGCAAGTAGCGAAAGTCGCCTGTCGAACTGGTTGCCACGGTTCAGGATCGCGTCAACTCTTGCCTCGGCGCTGGTTTTGACCGTCGGGCCAATCGCGATCCTTGGCCATACTTCAATCACGACCGGTGGCTCGGCCCTGTCCCAGGGCCATATGTTGAAGCCGGCTGCGCGAAGCCGAATCAGGTGAGGCAGTCCGCGCAGAGTTGACGCGCCAACCGATCCTGGCCCGCTCACTTGAAATGCACTCTTCGGCCGAGAGCCGGCGAGCTTCGAGATCCGGTCATCGAGGTCTGTTGCTCG
>JAPLCG010000130.1 GCA_026392385.1 Solirubrobacterales bacterium | reverse complement strand
CGATGGAGTTCTTCTACCGCCGGATGCGCACCGAGCACAACCTCCTGCTCGACTCCGGCGGCGCCCCCGAGGGCGGTAAATGGAACCTCGATTCCGAGAACCGCCGCCCGCCGAAGGACGGGCTCTCGCCACCGCAGCCATGGCTGCCCACGGAAGATGAGATAGACGCCGAGGTCCGTGCCGACCTCAACACCTTTGAGACCGAGCACGGCGTCGCGATGTGGGGCAATGGTGCGCCAAGAGAGTTCGCCGTCACGGCGACTGAAGCAAAGGCGGTGCTCGACGACTTCATCGCCAACCGACTTGCCGGCTTCGGCCCCTGGCAGGACGCGATGGTGCCGGGTGAGGACACGATGTTTCACTCCAGAATCTCGGTGCCGCTGAACCTTGGGCTGCTCGACCCGCTCGAAGCGTGCCGCGCTGCCGAGGCGGCATACCGAGCCGGAGCCGTGCCGCTGCAGTCGGCAGAAGGGTTCATTAGGCAGATCATCGGCTGGCGCGAGTTCGTGCGCTGCATGTACCGACTACGCGAGGGCGAATGGGAAACAGATAACGCCCTCGGGGCTTCTCTGCCGCTACCCCCCGCCTTCCATGACCCTTCGGCAACCGACTGGCAGTGCCTCAGTTCAACGATCGAGATAGTCGACAGAACCGGCTATGCCCACCACATCGAACGGCTGATGGTCTTGGGCAATTCAATACTGCTCTTGGGCGTCGAACCTGGCGAGGCGCTCGCTTGGTTCAGAGAATCCTTCGTCGACGCCGCCGACTGGGTGATGGCCCCGAATGTGCTCGGCATGGGGATTCACGCCGACGGCGGCGTGATGATGACCAAGCCATACGCAGCTGGCGGCAACTACATGAACCGCATGTCGAGGCACTGCGGATCGTGCCGCTACGACCCGAAACAGCGCAAGGGCGAGAACGCCTGCCCTTTGACAGCGATGTATTGGGAGTTCCTCGACCGCCACAGGGAACGCTTCGCCGCGAACCCCCGCATGTCGCTCGCGATCCGCAACCTCGAGCGCATTGACCCGGCTGAACTCGAGCAAGTGAGGGAAACTGCCGAGGCAGCCAGACGACGAATCGCCCGGGGTGCCCCTTAAACCCCATTGGCGCAGCTGCCCCTTGTTCTAAACGGACGGCCCAGTCGCTACCTGTGGTTTTTGACCCTGCCGGCCTAACGCTTCGCAGCCTTGCGGGTGACCTTGGGCTTGGAAACTGCGGTCCTGGCGGTCATTCTGCGAGCTGAGAGGTTGCTTGCTACTGGCCCACTCAGTGTTGAGGATGCCGTCGCACTGACCTGAGTGCCACCGCCGGCGCCAACTCCACCCGTTGTAAGGGTCGCCGTAACGCGAAGATAGTTGCCCGCATCGGCCGCGACCGGCTTGTACCACTGACTGTTCGTGCCAACATTCGTCGTGCAGGAGCTCGCATCAATGGTTGTGCAGCGCTGCCACTGGAACGTGACCGTTGTAAGTCCAGCCCGGTAACCACTCCACGTACCGAACGTACTGTGAAGATTCGTCCCAACCTTCGGCGCACCCGACACCAAACCCTGGTCAATCGATGGAGCAACGGTAGACACCGGACTGAAAAGGCCGGTCAAAGCGGAGTAAGCGGTAGTCGTCGCATCGATCGTGTCCCACACAGCCTTCAAACGAACACGGTTACCAATGTCAGCGTTACGCGAACCCCACCACGCGCCGGTGGTGCCAGCACCGGTGTTGATGTCGGAGCAGTCGGCGGCGCTGCTCGACGTACACCGCTGCCACTTGTAACTACCGGGAGTGCTACCCGTAGGGGTTGAGGCATCACCCTTCACGGTAGTGCCACGGTCAAGGGTCGCCGCACTCGTATCCAACGTCGGAGACTTCATACCCGTCGCCCACGAGTCCACTGTGCCATTGGTCGTATCAACCGCCGCAGTACGGTTACGAGTCGTAGTGCCATTCACCGAGCTCGCACCATTGAAAGAACCGCCGAGGTAAACGCTCGACCCGGACACAGCAATCGCGAAGACGTTGTTGTTCAGGTTCGGGTTCCAAGACGCGTCAACCGTTCCGTTGGTTGTATCGACCTTCGCAGCACGGTTACGCGTCGTCGTGCCATTTACAGAGTTAGCACCAGTGAAAGCACCGCCGAGGTACACACTCCCACCGTCTACGGCGAGCGAGTAGAACGTGCCGGTGAGGTTCGGGTCCCATGATGTGACCGTGCCATTCGTCGTGTTAACTTTCGCAGCACGGTTACGCGTCGTAGTGCCATTCACAGAGTTCGCACCACTGAAATCTCCACCGAGGTAAACGCTTGACCCGTCAACCACGATCGCCCAGACAGTGTTGTTGAGGTTCGGGTTCCAAGAGCTGTCAACGGTGCCGTTGGTCGTATCGACCTTCGCAGCATTATTACGAGTCGTATTGCCATTCACCGTGTTCGAACCACTGAACTGTCCGCCGAGGTAAACGCTCGACCCGTCCACCGCGATCGCGAGGACCGAGCTGCTGATATTCGGATTCCAAGAGCTGTCAACGGTGCCGTCTGTCGTATTGAATTTCGCAGCATTGTTACGAATGGTGGTGCCATTCACGGAGTTCGCGCCATTGAAAATTCCGCCGAGGTATACGCTCGACCCGGACACCGCGATTGCGAAGACTTGGTTACTGATGTTCGGGTCCCATGACGCATCAACCGTTCCGTTGGTCGTGTCAACCTTCGCAGCACGGTTACGCAGCGTATTGCCGTTCACGGAGTTCGCACCATTGAAATCTCCGCCGAGGTACACACTCGACCCGTCCACGGCGATAGCTAAGACCGAGCCTGTGAGGTTCGGGTTCCAAGAGGTGAGCGCCCCGTTGGAGTCGATGGCTGCCGCACTGTTGCGGACTACACCGCCGGCCTGACTGGACGCGCCGCCGAGGTACACACTCGACCCCGATACGACTAGCGCGTTGATCGTGCTGCTCGGGTTCGGGTTCCAGGACCCGTCAACCGTGCCATTGGTTGTATCAACCTTCGCAACATTGTTGCGCGTCGTAGTGCCATTCACAGACTTCGCACCATTGAAAGAACCGCCGACGTAGACGCTCGAACCGTCCACCGCAATCGAGTAGACCGTGTCTTTGAGGTTCGGATTCCAGGAGCTGTCAACCGTGCCATTGGTCGCATCGACCTTCGCAGCACGATTACGCGTCGCACTGCCATTCACAGAGTTCACACCACTGAAAGAACCGCCAAGATACACACTCGACCCGGACACGGCAATCGTTCGGACAATGCCAGACACGTTGGGGTCCCAGAAGCTGTCAACCGTGCCATTGGTCGTATCAACCTTCGCAGCACGATTACGCGTCGCACTGCCATTCACAGAGTTCACACCACTGAAAGAACCGCCAAGGTACACACTCGACCCGGACACCGCGATCGCAAAAACCCCGTTGCCCACGTTCGGGTTCCAGCTCGCGTCGACAGTGCCATTGGTCGTATCGACCTTCGCAGCACGGTTACGAGTCGTATTGCCATTCACAGAGTTCGCACCACTGAAATTCCCGCCGAGGTACACACTCGACCCGGACACGACGAGCGCGCTGACCTGGTTGTTCAGGTTCGGGTTCCAAGACGCGTCAACCGTGCCATTGGTCGTATTAACCTTCGCAGCACGGTTACGATTCGCACTGCCATTCACAGAGTTCGTGCCATTGAAAGAACCGCCGAGGTACACACTCGACCCGGACACGGCGATCGCGCTGACCGAGCCACTCAAGTTTGGGTCCCAAGACGCGTCAAGTGAACCGTCCGAGTTGATATGCGCCGCCCGGTTGCGAGTGGTGCCGTCAACTGATGTGAAGTCACCACCAATGTAATAGCCACCCGAGCCGTCGGAAGCCACCGCCTGGATTCCGAGGATGCCGCCACTGACCTTTGGGAACGAAGTATTGACCGTGCCATTCGAGGTGCTGACCAATGCGCCGCGGCCGCTGTCCAAGGCGTTGTATGCGCTGAACGTGCCACCAAGGTAGGTAACGCCGTTGGCGTCAGGGCCGGCGACCGCGCTGACCGTGCCGTTGAAGCCCGGATTTACTTTGATTCGCTGAGTTGCCTGAGCATCTGGGGCAGCCGCTACCGAGAGCAGGAGCACCGCCGGCAACAGGAACCCGACGGCAAATCGCCGCGCGGCCGACCGCGGAGCAGAGCGGAGCAAGAGCATGGCCGGCAGCCTCGTGGTGCCTGTGATCATTGGTATGTGTCCCTCTCCGCTTAGGTGTTCGAAATTTGACTAGCTCAAGCGAAACCGGACTTACCGGACTCACAAGAGCTAGAGCAAATTCGGATACTACGCAATCACGTTCAAGAAAATAAAAACGCGAGCGTTACCAGCGCTCGACTCGGAGGGTTTCGCCATTGAACTCCTGCGGCTCACCTTCAAGTCCACCCTCAATCGTCGGCAATTTGGCCATCAGCACATCCGACACGAAGTTGTCGCAGTCCTCTTTGGACTCATAAACGCCCGTGACGATCACGCCTGCGTCCACTACGGCCGCTGCGTAATAAAGCTGTCCTTTTGGACTAGCGCCCGGAGGCAAAACTGCGTTGGTCGTTTCTTCCCACTGGGCCTTAGTTGCGCCGGGCCATACGTGCGTTACTAGATAGGGCATTGTTCACCTCTGGCTGGTTTGTAAATCGACGGGAAAAGTAACAGGTAACCACTCGGGCCAAAAAAGGATCGGGCAGGAACCACTGCTCGCCCAATTCGAGTCAGAGAAAGAGAATTTGAGAAAAGGTTTTGCGTTCCTACACCGAGAGGCGTAGGGTTCTCGCAGAGCTGGCGCAGTAGGACTTGCGCCTGGACCGGGGAGGCAACATGGCAGAAGAAGTCATCAAGTCCGACGAGGAGCGGCTGGCGGAGCTTGGGTACAACCAGGAACTTAAACGCGGCTGGTCAAGTTTCCAGAACTTTGCGATTTCGTTCACCATAATTTCGGTCCTCGCGGGCTGCTTCACGACCTATGGTCAAGCTTGGAACAACGGTGGACCGATCGCGATCTCTCTGGGCTGGCCGATCCTCACCCTTTTGATCTTGACGGTCGCCCTCTCGATGGCGGAGTTGGCCTCGTCGTACCCAACCGCCGGAGCGATCTACTGGTGGTCGGCACGACTCGGTGGGCCGATCTGGGGTTGGTTCACCGGCTGGTTCAACCTGATCGGCCTGATCGCCGTCGTCGCCTCCGTTGACTATGCCGCCGCAGGGTTTGTAAATGCTCTGCTCGGCCTCTACGGAACCAAGTTCGCTGGTCTCAACTTCGGGGACACGCAAAATGTTCTGCGGGAAACATTTGTGCTTTTCGTTGCGATTCTCCTAATCCACGTTCTGATCAACATTTTCAGTTCGCTATTCGTTGGACGGCTCAACACGGTTAGCGTCTGGTGGCACCTGATCGGCGTTGCCGCAATCATCATCATCCTCATCGTGGTTCCGTCACACCACGCATCGTTCAGTTACGTCTTTACGGAACGCATCAACAACTCCGGATTCGGGGGAGGTGCAACGTCGGGCGGCTTCTTCTGGATTTACGTTCTACCGCTCGGGTTCCTGCTGACGATGTACACAATCACGGGCTACGACGCTTCCGCTCACATATCCGAAGAGACCGAGGGGGCCTCGGAAGCTGCCGCAAAGGGCGTATGGAAATCGGTGGTCTACTCAGGCATCATCGGCTGGATCGTCCTGCTTGCGATCACGTTCATGGTCACGGACACAAAGACCGCAAATGATGCCTTCGGGTACACACCGACTCTGTTCGCTGCGTTCCTAGACTCATGGGCGGCGAAGGCGGTAATCATCATTGCAGTGATCGGGCAGCTCTTCTGTGGAATGTCCTGTGTGACCAGTGCTTCTCGAATGACGTTCGCTTTCTCGCGCGACGGCGCTATTCCGGGCCACAAGTGGTGGACGACCCTCAACAAAAACAGGGTGCCCTACATGGCCGTGCTGTTCATCGGATTCTGGGCGCTTGTGATCACGATCCCAGCTCTTTGGGGCGCCGCGACCGAAGTACCGGTCGCGTTCTTCGCGGTCGTGTCAATTTCAGTCATCGGCCTCTACATTGCCTACGTGATTCCTGTCTACCTCCGCTGGAGGAAGGGCGACGACTACGAGCTTGGGCCGTGGAACTTGCGCGGCAACCACAAGTGGCTCAACCCGGTGGCGGTCGTCTGGGTCGCGCTTTGCGTGATCATCTTCTCGCTGCCGTTCTACCCGACGGCGGTTCCGTGGAACGACGGTTTCCTCTGGCGCGATTTCAACTACGCGCCCGTTGCTGTGCTGATCGTGATCCTCTTCGCGACCGTGATGTGGTTCGTGACCGGCAAGAAGAACTTCCACAGTCCGGCGGAAGACATGGAAGCGTCCGCAACCTCGCTCTCGACGGAGATCGGCGAGCCCCCGAAGTTCCCCGAGGCGCCCTGAGCCGCTTCGATCGACTGGATTTGAGGAGGGCTGGTGCGCCCGCCCTCCTCGTGCCTGGCAGGGACTACCCTGCCGCCATCGCAGCGGTACGCTGAACTCTCATGCAATTAGTAGACCTTTCACGCAAGGCGGCCTCAGGCGAGATCGACACCGTGATCGTTGGATTCTGCGATATGCAGGGCCGGCTTCAAGGCAAACGCTTTACGGCGAATCACTTCCTGAACGAGATCGTCGACAACGGCACAGAGGGATGCGAGTACCTGCTCGCGGTCGATGTCGAGATGAACACAGTTAGTGGATATGAACACGCTTCCTGGGACACCGGATATGGCGACTTCGTCATGAGACCTGACCTGTCCACGCTCCGTCTGCTGCCATGGCTGCCTGGCACCGCTCTCTGCCTCGCCGACATCGTTGACCACGACGGCGTCGGCGTGGCCGTCTCGCCCAGGCAGGTGCTGCAACGCCAACTGAACCGCCTCGCCGAGCGTGGGCTCTATGCGAGGTCCGCGACCGAGCTTGAATTCTGCGTGTTCGAGGAAACGTACGAACAGGCATGGGACCGCGGCTACACCAACCTGACCCCAGCCAACCGCTACAACGTTGACTACTCGATCCTCGGCGCGACGAAGGTCGAGCCGCTGATCCATCGCATCCGGAACGAGATGGGCGGCGCGGGAATGGTCGTGGAGAGCAGCAAGGGAGAGTGCAACCTCGGTCAGCATGAAGTCAACCTCCGCCACGAGTTAACGCTCACAACAGCCGACAACCACGTGATCTTCAAGAACGGAGTCAAGGAGATCGCAAGCCAGGAGGGCTGCTCAATCACCTTCATGGCCAAGTACAACGAGCTCGAGGGAAGCTCGTGCCACGTTCACATGTCACTCGAGGACGCCAACGGAGACAACGCGTTCGCAGCAGACGACGCAATGTTCGGCAGCTTCGTGCAGGGACTGATCGTGACCCTGCGTGAGTTCACCCTTTTCCACGCCCCCCACGTCAACTCCTACAAGAGATTTCAAGCGCGCTTGTTTGCGCCGACCTATGTGGCATGGGGTGAGGACAACCGGACAACCGCCGTGCGGGTCATCGGCCACGGAGCCAGCCGCCGACTGGAGCTGAGACTTCCCGGCGCTGACGTGAACCCCTATATCTCGCTCGCCGCAATGATCGCTGGAGGCCTGTTCGGAGTTGACTCAGGACTGAAGCTTGAGGCTCCGGTTGAGGGCAACTCCGACGAAGCTGACAGCCAGCGCGTGCCGTCAACTATCAGCGAGGCCGCGGAACTGACAGCGGCCAGCAAGATCGCGCGTGACGCGTTCGGTAGCGGCGTCGTTGATCACTACCTGAACGCGGCCAAGGTCGAGCTTGACTCATTCAACTCTTCTGTAACCGACTGGGAGCGAGTGCGCTCCTTCGAACGGCTCTGAGGCGAGCGAGTGATTGCGTCCTTCGTCCAAGCAGCGACCGAGTCGCAACAGCAATCGACGGCCGGCGAATGAGTGCGATGCTCAACGTCGTCGAACCTGCAACCGAGCAAATTCTCGCCACGGTTGCGAGCGCCGGGATTGAGGAGACCGATTCTGCCGTCGCAAAAGCCAAGGCGGCGCTGAGCGGATGGAAGTCAATCTCACCTCCTGACAGGTCGAGGTTGCTGCGCTCACTAGCTGACCGCATGTCGGACTCTCATGAGGAGCTCGCTCTAATCGAGGCCAGAAATGCGGGTAAGCCAATCGCCAGTGCCCGTGGAGAGATTGGCATGGCGATTGCCACATTCCGATACTTCGCGAATGCCCCTGAACAGCCATTCGGCAGGACGATCCCCGTAGCTGGGGGAATGGCGATGACCGTCAGGGAGCCGCTCGGCGTGGTCGCCCTGATTGTGCCGTGGAACTTTCCGCTCACTATCGCCTGCTGGAAGCTCGCGCCCGCGCTGGCGGCTGGAAACACAGTTGTTCTAAAGCCGGCCGTCCTGACCCCATTGACTGCTCTGAGGTTCGCGGAGCTGGCGCTCGAGGCCGGGATTCCAGAAGGGGTCATCAACGTGGTCGTCGGGCCCGGATCCACGTGTGGCAAGAGACTCGTCGAGCACCCTGACGTTGCCAAGGTCGCGTTCACCGGCTCTACCGAGGTCGGGCGGAGTATTCAGGCAGGCGCAGCTGGGACGATCAAGCGTGTCACGCTGGAGCTCGGTGGTAAGAGCGCGAATGTGATTTTCGCTGACTCAGACCTTGAGCTCGCTGCCGCCAGTGCGCCAGGAGCCGTCTTTGACAATGCCGGTCAGGACTGCTGCGCAAGGTCGCGAATCCTCGTCGAGCGTGGGGCCGTCGATCGGTTTCTCGAACTTCTCGAGCCGGCCGTTAAGGCGGTCGTGGTCGGCGATCCACTGAAAGAGACAACCGTGATGGGGCCGCTGATCAGCGCAAACCACCGCGCCTCAGTTGCATCCTATGTGCCCGCGAGCGCTTCAATCGCATTTCAGGGCAGCACCCCCAACGGCCCCGGTTTCTGGTTTCCGCCGACTGTTCTGTGTCCTGTTGCGGAGAACGACCCTGCCGCCGTGGACGAGATATTCGGACCGGTAGTTGCTGTGATCCCGTTCGAAGATGAGGCCGACGCACTGCGGATCGCCAACGACACCGTCTACGGTCTGTCCGGCTCTATCTGGACACGCGACGGGGCCAAGGCGCTGCGTGTTGCTAGGGGAATTGAAGCTGGCAACCTGTCGATCAACTCAAACAGCTCAGTGCGCGTGAACACGCCTTTTGGTGGCTTCAAGCAGAGCGGCGTCGGCCGTGAACTGGGGCCAGATGCGCTCGAGGCCTACTCGGACGTGAAGACAATCTTCTACTCAACGGGGGAATGACAATGGCTGGGCGACTTGACGGCAAAGTGTGCGTAATAACTGGTGCAGCCAGCGGCATCGGCGCCGAGACGACGCGGATCTTCAGGGAGGAAGGTCGGAATGTACGAGGCGGCAGCCGCCGAGTTCGGCGGAATCGACGTTCTCTTCAACAACGCAGGAATTAGCCCACCAGACGATGTGTCGGTACTCGACACATCACTTGAGGCATGGCGTCGGGTGCAGGAGGTTGACCTGACAAGTGTCTTCCTCTGCTGCAAGCACGGAATCCCACACCTGCTCAACCGTGGCGGCGGATCGGTGATCAACACTGCCTCGTTCGTTGCGGTGATGGGTGCCGCCACATCGCAGATCTCCTACACCTCCGCCAAGGGCGGGGTGCTGTCGCTCTCGCGAGAGCTCGGCGTCGAGTTTGGTCGCAGAGGAGTGCGCGTAAACGCTCTTTGTCCCGGCCCGGTCGACACTCCGCTGCTGCAGGAGCTCTTCGCAAAAGATCCTGCGAAGGCGGTGCGCCGCATGGTTCACCTGCCGATGGGTCGATTCGCGCGCGCCGATGAGATAGCCAAGAGCGCTCTGTTTCTAGCAAGCGACGACAGCACCTACGTGACCGCCTCAACCTTCCTTGTAGACGGTGGACTCTCCGGCGCTTACGTCACGCCCGAATAACCCCGTCCACCAAATCAGTCCACTTCGCTGCTGACGCAGCACATGTGACAGTGAGGCACCCGCAGATCCGCCGGCGTGCCCGAGCCCGCCTGATAAATCAGCGCTTGGAAGCTCTCCGCTTATCTGACTTGGGTGACTTCTTTTTTGCTGGCTTCTTTGCTGCCTTGTGCTTCTTGCCAGCCTTGTGCCTCTTTGCTGCCTTGGGCTTCTTTGCTGCCTTGTGCTTCCTGCCAGCCTTGTGCTTCTTTGCCGCCTTGTGCTTTGGCTGGCCTGAAGCGGCGCTGCCGGTTCCCCGCTCATTAGGGGCAAGACCGTCTACAGCCAGCGCGCAGACCCGCTCACCATCAGCACCTACCGTGCAAGGCGGATCAACAGGGATTTGGCAGGAGGTTGGCTCCCATGTGCAGAGATCAATTGGAATCTCTGACGGGTCAATCGGCGGGTCAATACACAGCCCCACCCACCGGTTGCTCGAGCTCTCAGCGCTGTCGGAACGATCAGACGCTGGCGAGTCATCGGAGGAAGGTCGGTCCGAGGATCGAACCGCCCAACAGCCGTAAGGGGGATTTCCGTCTGGGCAGACATAGCGTCCTGAGCCTTGATTGCACTCTTCGGGGATCGGCGGCAATCCCGTTTGGTTTGAGTCATCAGCAACTGGCGTGGTAGTTGGCGGCGGCGTTTGCTCACCGGAATCACCTGGGTTCTCATCAGGCTTCTTGAAACCGCACGCTTCGCTCAGGGCGTCAATATCACTGTTGACTATCCACTCGGTGAACTGGTCGTTGGCCGCACTTATTGCCGCGTCCAGCTCCGCGTTATCTCCCCATGTCCAATTGATGATCGTCCACTCGCCACCTCGCGCAACCCAGACGCGATGGCGGCTGACTACACACCTGTCAGTGGCGGGATCGAAAACGATCGGGCATTCGCCCGCGGAGTAGTCACACCCGGGAGGCGCAATCAGCTCAGGCGGCGAGCTTTGGCCCCCATCTACCTCGTCAGCCCACGCGGCGCCTGGCGCGGCGGCAAAAACCGCTCCCAGAGCTAGAAGCAATGCTGTGTTCCTGAACCGCATCGCCGCCTATTAAATCACGAATTGGAGAGGTAACACAAGGGAGCGCGGCTTTTACCGGCCGGGTTGGTTAGGGCGTTGTCACAATTACCGGTAGCGTTGCCCTGTGGCCTTTGATTGGACGAGCATTGCCGCATCTGGATCAGGCCTCTCCCGGCGGGAGGCGCTCGCACTAACGGCAGTTGGGACTGGGGCGCTCCTTGTTGGCTGCTCGCAAACGCAGACAGCCCCGAAGCGAAGGGTGATTGTTGTTGGGGCAGGCCTTGCGGGACTTGGCGCAGCCTCAGCACTTAAAGAGCAGGGCTATGAGCCGATCGTCCTTGAGGCGCGTGACCGGATTGGTGGGCGCGTCCGCACGATCGATCACTTCGGCACCAAACTTGACCTTGGCGCCGCTTGGATCCACGACAGCAAGACAAACCCACTCACTGGCGTAGCCCAAAAGGCCGGCCTTCAAACGGTGGCAACTGACTATGACCTTGTCGAACTTCGCACCGGTGATGGCGCCAGAG
>JAPLCG010000125.1 GCA_026392385.1 Solirubrobacterales bacterium | reverse complement strand
CATCGGCAAGCACAGGAGGTTGGCCGCGAGCGCCTTTACAGCGAGTATTCAATTCAGGTAGGAATCTCCAGCCACTCGCACTCCTTCAAACTGGACGAGTAGCCAAACCTCCGCGTAGCAAACGAGTAGCAAGCGCCTAGGTTTCTGTAGCAACCCAGTAGCAAACACCCCGAACAGCCCGCCAACGCGGCGATTCGAACCAGCCGCGCCCATGCTTTGGCCGAGGTATTTCGTTTCACGCTCAGCAAGGGCGCTATCCTTACCACCAGACACGAGTAAGGAGACTCGATGGACGCTCAGGCTAAGATGACCTCGAAGGGTCAGGTAACGATTCCCAAGCCGGTTCGCGATGCGCTGAACCTGCACGAAGGCGACGACCTCCACTTCCGGGTCGAAGCCTCACGCGCCACGATCTCGAAATCGGAGGATTTCGTCTCGCTGGCAGAGTCGGTCCCAGTCCCTGCCGCAAAGCGCGGCACGGCATGGGATGACGTGCTCAGGCGAACGCGCCAAGCGCGGCACGGTAGCTCCCGCTGACCGCTTTCATCGACACCAACGTGATCGTCCGGCACTTGACCGGAGATCCCCCGGACCAAGCGGCGCGCGCCACGGCCGCGCTCGCTTCGGGAGAGACGCTGCTGCTGACGGATGTGGTCCTGGCCGAGTGTGCCTACGTCCTCGAATCGTTCTACGAAGTGCCACGGGAACGAGTGGCCGAGCTGATGCGTGCGGCAATCGCCTCCCCCAACCTGAAGACGGTCGACGAGGCAGCACTCATCCGCGCGTTGGAGATCTACGAACTCGTCCGGATCGACTTCGCCGAGGCATACCTCGCCGCGCAGGCTGAGACCACTGGGGTCGGCGAGATCCTCTCGTTCGACCGTTCAATCGACAGACTCGGCACGGTCCGTCGACGCGAACCGTGAGCTACGCGTAGCAAGTCGGTAGCGAGCGCCTCAGTTTCCGTAGCAACTCGGCAGCAAACACCCCGAATCACTCGTCAACACGGCAGTTCGAACCACCCGCGCCCATCTTCAGGCCGCTCGTAACACGGCGCGGAAGAGAGCGACATGACTCGGCAACCTTCTTATGATCGCCCCATCGGACTAAGAATCCTCACCGCAGTAACCCTCGCCGGAGCAATGGCGTCCGGCTGCGGTTCGATGGCCGATCACTCATCGCACATGTCAGCGAATGGTAACGCGACGACCATGAATCACATGGAAGCGAGCGGTGGGCAAGTGTCCGACCCGATGTTCACCGCAGAGATGATCCCCCACCATCAGGCCGCCATCGACATGGCAGCGCTTGCTCAGGCCCGGGCGGAGCATTCACAGATCAAGGCTCTGGCCGCCGAAATCGCCAGCGCCCAGACCTCAGAGATTGCCCTGATGAAGAAGGTGGGCAAGGCAAATAGTTGGGACCCGACTGCCAAAATGGACCATTCAGGCGGGGACGGAATGTCGGACCATGAAATGGGGATGGACATGGACGCGTCCGAGCTCAAAGCAGCGAAGCCCTTCGATAAGCGATTCATCGAAATGATGGTCCCCCACCACGAAGGAGCAATTCGCATGGCTAACCACGAACTTGCGCGTGGTTCGAATCCGGAGATCCGCTCACTGGCAAAGCGGATCATCGCATCGCAGAAGGAACAGATCAAACAGATGCGCCAGTGGTACAGCTCTTGGTACGCCAAGACGCTTAATTAACGACACCCCCGAGACCAGTTTCGATCGCTTTGTAGGCGGTGAAGCTTCCAATAGTAAGACTCCGGCGGCAGCTCACTTCCCAGAAGCAAGTCTGTAGCAACCACTCCTAATCGCCCGCCAACGCGGCAATTCGAACCAGCCGCGCCCACTAAAGATGCTTTGAAATCAGGCTTTTCGAGGTCACGGTTCAAAACCAGTTGGAGCACCGAGGTCCTCGCGGCCACAGCCATCGTGCTGACCATCGCCGGGACGGAAATGTTCCAGCGGCGCGAAATTCTCTAGGGGAAGAGAGACTCAGCTGACCCGGACGGATCTGGTTGTGACTGTCTTTGGCGCCCCATCAAGAGAAGTCGCCTTGACCGTGCACTTCACTCGTGCTCCACGATCAGATCGCGTGAGCCTGTAGGTCGAGCGTGAAGCCCTGCGGATTGCTCTGCTGCCCCGGTACCACTGATAGCCGAACCTAGCAACGCCACCAGTCCATGTTCCGGGACCGCATCTGACGACTCGTCCCACCCGTGGTCGCCCGGCAACAGCGGCTGCTCGAGTATTACGCGGAGCTGGCTGGTACTCGTAAGCGCCAATGTCAAGATCTGTCGAACGCAAGGAGCTTCCGTTCCTTGGCCGGCCGCCGCCTCTGATGTCAGAGACATCATTGGTTAGTGGAATCGAAGACCTGTCAACGAGCGGCGACGACGAAAGTGGCCTGTAGTCCCCGGCCGCAGCATTTCGGAACCCCGGGTCAGGGAACGAGATTGCGCTGACCGTAGTGACCGGACTCAGGCTGCTAGGGATGTCGTATGAAGCGGTCTCAAAGAAGACATCATTGAATGTGGTGAAGACGTCAGAGCTGCCGCCGAAGTCCTGCGCTCGAATGACTCCCTGAAAGCCCGTGAAGGCAGTACGGACAGCCGTGATGTTGACTGAAGGATTGTTGCCGTTGCGCTCAACATCCAAGCCATAGTTACCCGGGGAAGTTGCGCTTCCCGAGCCGACAAATGTGGAACCTTGAATGTTCACTGTGGCGCTTGATCTGCTCTCGACGTGAACCCCCATCCCATAGTCGAAAAACGCAGGAGGGCCTGGCCATGTGTGCGTCTGCGAGATGAACAGCACGTTGCTCAAATTTAGGGTTCCATTGCCTCCCAAATTGAAGCCATATACGGAGCCGCTGACCTTGCTTCGGTTGATGGACACCAACGCATTCCCTGTCAGGTTCACTGCGTATCCGCCATTGAAAACTGATCGATCCACCCTCACCTGCTGGGTATCGGACTCTGCATTAAGCGCGTAGTTGGCCATGGCAGTGTCAGGCATCTCGACGGTAGTCCCAACAATCACGCTCGCTGCAGCCCCACCGCTTCGGACGGCGACGCCGATCGCACTGCTGGAACTCTGAGACATGCTGAGCTTTACGCTCTCCAGCCGCCCCCCATACATGTCAATGCCAACGTCGCCGCCGACCTTGAAGCGAATGTTCCGAATGGTGCTGTTGGACTCGAGAGTCAGCGCTGGCGCATAGCCGAGGGCGGGAACGAGCACGGTCACCGTGCCAGTGCCAACAAGAAGAACGGTGTTCGTTGGCCGAACATTGAGTCGTTCGCTGTAGGAGCCCGCCGCAACATTGATTCTGTCGGTACCTGCAAGCGCCCCAGCCTTTGTAATCGCCCCACCGATAGAACGACAGGGGCGACAGGTTGAATCACTCGACCCATGCGTGGCCGGAGAAACTGTGAAGGTTGCTGCCCCGGCGCTCGAAGCGGCCGACAGGCTGGTGGCAATTACCAAAACTGCAAGTACAAAACGACACATCTTCATAATCGAAACGTATCAGCTGAGCGGATCTACGAGGGTTTGTTATTGGAGAGAGACTTGTGGGGGTCTCAGTCCACAGACGACCAACAACAGACGGGACTGGTGGTGACGAGCTAGCAGGCAAGTGTCAGCTCTCCTCATGGGGTGTAGTTGCGGATGCCTGCGGCACGAGTAGCCGAAAAACCTTCCGCTGCTATCTCAACTTCGCCTCCAGCCAGTGACCCAGCAAGATCGGTGCAGGACAGCGCGAAGCTAGTTGGGCTTGAAAGGTGGACCGAACCCCCTATGGTCAAAGTGGATGTTGGTGATGCGCGGAGCACGTCACCGTGTCGGACCCAAACATCTCCTTATCGCCCGCCAACGCGGCGATTCGAACCAGCCGCGCCCATCTTTATGTGGCTTGCGACGTGGTCCGCCGTAAAGCGTCAATCATCACCAATTGGGCTTCTTTGCGCGTGATCGAAGCCCGCTGGCGGTCCGAGGGCCGGCTCACGAACCTTTCTC
Organism: Solirubrobacterales bacterium; assembly: GCA_026392385.1. Lineage (GTDB taxonomy): Bacteria > Actinomycetota > Thermoleophilia > Solirubrobacterales > Solirubrobacteraceae > WLNJ01. Next base: position 8,699 of record JAPLCG010000125.1, on the reverse strand, counting down.
CGGCGGCATCGGGCACCGGGCCTCAGGTATCGCGGGCGAGGCGGGCCGAGGTCGAGGTTCGCGCGATCGCCACCAGAGCTACCGCCGCCAGGAAGCCGAACGCCAGCGCATAAGAGCCAGCCTGCGTAAGCAGACTCGCGATCATCGCGCCGAGAACAAACCCGACTCCGGAGGTGAGCATTGACCATGACATGAGCTCGATCTGACGGACGCCCGTCTCCGGGTTCGGCTTCGCAGCGAGCGAGAAGGCCGTGACCGACATCGCGACGAGGGCAGCCCATGAGCCGACGAGGGGCAACGCGAGAGCGACTAATGCCATAAGCCCGACAAACCACCGCGTGCCCTGCCAGGCCCCGATGCGGTCGCAGATCCGGCCCATCACCCAAGCCATTGGGATCGACACCGCGGCACCGACGAGGAACACGATCGTAGTCTGCCCGCTAGTGGCACCTTCACGCGCGAGCAACAGGGGAAGCAGCGCGAGGGTCGCGCCATACAACGCACCAGCCGTGACCTTCACCATCAATGCTGAGCGAACCGCACGCGTACGCACCAGCACCGCGAGGTGGTTGCCCGGGCTGGCCAGCCGCGAAGGGGCGGGTAGCAACGAAATTGGAATCAACAGCGCCAGGAAGAAGGCCGCAAGGCAGCTGAATACCGCAGTGAATCCGACTTTCAATGCCATCAGGCCCGCCAGAGGTCCGACAGTTGAGCCGAGGTTGCTCAGGGCGAAGACGAGGGACAATGCACCGGCGGTCCGCTGGCCCTCGTTGACCCTCAGGGTCCAAGTCAGCCCGCCGATCCACATCAGTGCGGAGGCGAAGCCCTGCAGTAACCGGGCCGCATCCAGCACCACGACCGATTCCGCGAGTCCCATCATTAGCGCACCGGCCACGGCACATGCGACGCCGATCATCACCATCGGCTTCAGCGTCGTGATGTTGACTAGCGCCGGAGCGAAAGCCGAGCCGAGCAGATAGCCGATCATGCCGCAGGCGACGAGAAATCCGCTGTCGAGCTTCGAGAGGTAGTAGGCGACGGAATAGTGCACCAGCAGCGGCGAGAGTGCGCCGAAGATCACTTCGTCTAGCAGCATCATCACGCCTGCGATCGCGATGACCCGCTTCAGCAGGGTCTGCCGGTCTCGATCGGCTTCAGTCGATTTCGAAATCTCCGCCCCAACCTCTCAGGTATGCAGCCGTGCACGACTCGCCCGCGACAAGCTACCGGCTCAAGCCGCCAGCAGTCCGGTCTGGCCGAACCTCTGGTGGTGAGCGTGAGCCTGCCCCGTGTAATCGAAAACGTCTAACCGTGGCGTGGTACCTTGCCCGAGAGATGACCTGCGCCGAACGGCATGCCGTCGTCGTTCGAGCCCCCTGTGTTGGCAACCGTTTGGCCCGTGAGGCTCAGGGAAGCATCTGACGCTTGCGAATCATCGTTCTTCAGCACGAAGTCCATAACCCTCCCGGGCTGCTCAGCGACTGGGCACGTGACCGCGACCACGAACTCGCTGTGACGATGGTCGAGGACGGCGTCACCTTCGAGGTGCCCGCTGCGGGCGAGGCGCTCGTGTGCCTCGGATCCGACCACCGATCTTCAAAGCTCTCCAACCACGCCGAGATCACCGGGCCCGAAGTCGACTGCATTCGTGCGACACACGACAGTGGCGGCGCCTTTCTCGGGATCTGCTTTGGAGCGCACGCGCTTGCCCTCGCGCTCGGCGGCTCAGTTACCCGCCTGCCGGCGCTGGAGGTCGAGCTCGGCCCCATCCACGTCGAAGACTCGGACCTGATCGCCGCCGGCCCTTGGTTGCGCTGGAATCGCAACACAGCCGTCCTGCCGGAATCGCTGCGCGCCGCGGCAGACGTCGGAGGGATCCCGATGACCTTTATCTCGCGTGGGGCGATCGGCCTGCAGTTCCATCCCGAGGCCGGCACGTCACTCGCCGAAAAGTGGATTGCCCACCACCTCGAGTGGCTCGCGCGGCGGGAGATAGACGTGCCGCAGCTACGGGCGCAGGTCCGGGCCGCCGCAATCGGTGCGACGGAACGGGCCTTTGCGCAGTTCGACATGATCGAGGCCCGCTGGCGGTCCGAGGGCCGGGTCTAAGTGGCATGCTCCTCTCTTATGAGCTCAAAAGATCATTCGTTGTATCGCCTGCGCAGCATCGCGCTGACAGCGGTTGTAGGTGCATTCGTATTCCTAGCCGTGACTCCGGCAGCCGATGCCCACGGAACGCTGAACCTCTACGGGAAAACGGCGACCGCCAACAGGAACGGAACGCTTACCCTCACTATCCCCCACGGCTGCGGGTCGAACGACACAGCCGGCAAGGGTTACCGGCTGGCAATCAAAGGTGACGCGTGCAGCCAACGGGAATCGGCGGATTACATGGACGGCAACCGGAAGCGGGCTCCCAAACAACGAGTCCGGTGACTTCCCAATTGCCGTTCGCTGGCCGAAGAAGGCCGGCATCTACAACACGCCAACCGCGCAATACTGCGGCTCCAAGCTGATGAATTGGAAAGACCCCTTCAGCGCAGCTGCCGACGGTGACCAACCGTATCCGGCGGTCTACCCGGTGCCCCGAGTAAGGGTGCACTCCGCATCAATGCGCTCGACGACTGCAGTAGCCCGTTCAGCGCCATTGGTCTTCTGCCCACTTACCTGACGGTCCCACCCGGGCAGGAAAAGTCCGCGAAGCTTCATCAACCGCAACTTTGCCTGAGCGGGTTTCGAACTCCTTGCCAGTCAGCCACTACGGGTAGCAAGACCCGACCCGCACGTATGGTGCGATTAGCGAACTAGTAACAAACGCCCCGAGTCGCCGGTCAACGCCGCAGTTTGAAACAGCCGAGCAGATGCCATCTGACTTTCAACCGGCCTCCCACCTTTACTGTTACTTGTCCGACACTATGAAAGTGTCCTTCGATAGTCACCGAGTCTCGTAAGCCCCACATTACCGAAAGGAGTGAAGTGTCCGATTCCCACTTCACCAGCAACAGTTTTACCGCTGCTGCTCTGCGCCTCGCCGCTGTAGCAATCGCTCTGCTTGCATTCTTTGGATCCTCCCAGCAAGCTCACGCGGCCACAGCGACGACAGTTACCGTCACTGGTCTCGTCTTCGCCGACAACAGCTTTGAGCTCTACGTCAACGGCAAGAAGGTCGCATCCGACCCGATCCTCTTCACGCCATTCAACGCCGTCGACGTCAGCTTCCGTGCGAGTTACCCGATGACTTTCGCGTTCAAGGCATCCGACTACGCCGACCCGCTGACGGGCCTTGAGTACAACAACACGAAGGTGGGCGACGGCGGTTTGATAGCCCGCTTCTCAAATGGCGTGGTCACTGGCAGTGGTTGGAAGGCAAAGACGATCTCTCACGGCCCGACTGATCTTCGAGCCTGCCTGGCGAATCCGAAGACCTGCAGAGTCATCAACACGCCCGCGCCAACAAACTGGACAACCACGTCGGCGGCTTCGAGTTGGTCTGCCGCGAAGCTCTACACGGTTGCCCAAGTTCAACCGCACCTCAAGGGGTTCTCAACGATGAACTGGGGCAAAGCCAGCTTCATCTGGGGTAACAACCTCGTCACCGACAACACGGTCCTGCTGCGCAAGACTGTGACCCGCGCTAGCTAGGCCACGTAAACCGCTTTGCCGCGAGACTGCGTGGCTCGGGAGCTTCAACACTCCGGCGGCGAGGGTCACAGGCGTTGCGAGCAGGAACGCGAACCGGGCCGCGCAAGTGCCTTCTCTATTTCAGCCAAGGACCAGCGCCTAGGCACCGGGGACGACTAGCCGGTTGACCCGGGCATCGGAAATCTCCGAAAGTTCCGAAGGATCAGCGTCCTCGAGAAAGAGCGTGACCGCATCGGCAATATTGGCGAGCGCCTCGGCCTCCGTCGCACCCTGAGAGGCGACCTCAACGTTGAGACAGCGAGCCGTAAACTCCCCCGCCTCGCGATACACCACCACATCGACTTCACGCGTTCCTGCTTTCGTGACTGCCATGACGCCATCGTGCCCGGCCTTGATCTCGATTCCAACCACCTGCGCAAAGTCGTTGCTCAGACGATGCAGTTCCAGCTCAGCTGGTCAGCAGCCTGTGGCTGATCCGACGCGGGCGGTCCGCTGCTCCTCGCCGGCGATCAAACTGATCAGAGTCATCTCACCGGCGCCACTGGGGCCGATCACCCCGTCGCTCCCACCCGCAGGGTGTTGATTGCTGGGCAAACAACTGCCGTCCCCGCTTCCCAAGCGTCCGGGGCGTATTTGATGATTGCCGCCCGCCACTAGGAAGGGAGTCGGGATGAAGGCGCTATTGCGTCCGTCGGGCCTTCTGTTCAAGAGGATCGTGCTGCTGTTCTGGACGATGTACTTTTCGATGCTCACCCTTACGAATTTCGTCGACCTGATGGACGTCTTCGGGGTGTTCGATTGGACCTTCCTGAACTCCCAGAACTTCGCCTACCTGCAGGACACAGTCAAGGTCTATGACGTCCCCACCAGCGTCACCAAGCTGCTGCTGGTTGGTTCGTTCGGCATCAAGCTGATCGCCGCAATCCTCTTCTGGCGGGCTCTTATTGGATCGGGGCAGAACGCTTCCAGTCGCTCCCGGGCGATGCTCGCAATCAGCTTCGGCGCCCTAGCCTGGACCGCCTTCATATTCATGACCGAGTTCTTCGTTGCCTACGGAACTGAGCCGCCATTCCGCGAGCTGATGCTAATGATGCTCGCCAGCGGGCTCGTCATCGTGCTCGTCCCTGACGACTTCGCAAGATCGGATTGAGCCACACGGTCTTAGGTCCGCTCGGGCGGGGCCACTACTACTGATCCTTCTTAAGCCGAGAAGGAATTCATGATGATCACCGTGTGAAGACGATCTTCACTGCGTCATCAGTCATTGCCTCGGCTGCCTCGCTGAACGGGACCGTCTTTGTGATCATCGCACCAGGGTCGAGCCTGCCCTGCGAGACCATGCACGACTCTGGCTCTCAGCTCTCGATCATCGGCGCGGTAGCTTCTGCGACACCGGACTGAGATTGCTTCAGAAGTCCAGCAGTAACTACCTGCGTGTCTTCATATACGTCAAATGAGTAGGCCTTGCCCCACTTAATGCCTATGACGTGACAACCAGGGTTGACGTAGTCATCACCATTGAGCAACGTGGTGGTTGCCACCCAGCGAGCGACAACTGTCGTGTTCCATGGTGGCCCTTTAACGAGCACGTCTTTGATTTCGAATTCGAGATCAGGCAAGACGATGCCAACGCGCCTAAACCACCGCCCCAACGCCTGTTTGTCATGACGAGTTCCGCCAAGCGCGTTATTGCCTGCAAAGTGATGTGTCAGATTCGAATCAGAGATACCGGCCAAGACTTGGTCATAGTCGTGATTCTGAACGGCCAAGAATGTTGCGCGGACCTTCTTGCTGACAATCGATTTGTAAATCACTGGCAATCAAACCTTTCGCTTGGGCGCGACCTTCAAGGGGTCCCGGCCGCGCTTCTCTTGGCCACGGTCAGAATCGTCGCAGGCCGTGCGGGCGGACATCTGGTCGCTGCGCTCTTGACGGCCGTAACACTTGTATGACAACAAAATCACCTCCCAACACCCTCAAGCTCGCGCGTGGGCTGATTCTCGCTGCGGCCGGCCTTTCGATGGCGCTTTCAATTGGAATCTGGTTCCTCGCAGACGACAAGCTGGCCGGAATATTCGTCGGAACCTGGGTACCAAGCATCCTCGCTCTCGGGGCAATGATCCTTCCGAATCAGACCAAATGAGCAACCTCCCCCTCTTTATTGCCGGGTTTTTCATCACCTTGCTTGTAGCTTTCTCCATTGGGCTTATGGTCTACGCAGCGGTACTTGACGGGCGCTCAGACGATGAGCACCGTGATGCGCGAGACGCAGACGCGGCGGCCTAACCGCTTGTCGCGTTCGCTGGTTCTAACCAGCCGCGCGATTGTCTGGCCCGACAGACGACCACTACTCAACGCCTAACCGCCGGTAGTCTCCGGGCGCGATGCTGTTGACCCTGAACTTCGCGGCGGTCCTGTTCATGGCGGGACTCGGCTGGCTAGTGCAGGCCGTGGCTTATCCACTTTTTGCATTCGTAGGTAACGATCGATTCACGGCCTTCCATGCGGAATGGTCGAGACGGATCGGGGCGGTCGTGATCATCCCGATGAGCGTCGACCTGATTACTTCGATCTGGCTAGCACTGGCCCCTCCACATGGCGTCAACGTGGTGCTCGCCGCCAGTGGTGCTGCACTTGCCGTAATTACGTGGCTCTCCACCGCACTTCTACAGGTACCCCGCCACGGAGAGTTATCGACCGGATTTGAGCGCGAGACCCACGCCAGACTTGTTCGGTCCTCATGGCTAAGGACATTTTGCTGGAGCGCTCACGCCGTGATTTGCATTCTGATGGTTTCAGAACAACTTTCCTGAAACCTTAAGTCAGCACCCATCTTGGAGTCCTCGGTTTGCTGGGGGCGGCATTTTGGAGATCCGCTCCCCGACTGACTTGCACGCTACTCAGGTGGCCGGTTATGAGCGGTTACGGCCGTAGCGGTCATGAGCAGAGACCCACTCGTCGGCGATGATCGCCGACTGCAACGAAATCTCGCCGCAGAGCACTGTTGCGGCGACTAGCTCAGCGAACTTCATTACCTTGCCTGCTCCATAGCAGCCGAGAATTTCAAGACATTCCCGCTGGGTGGCCAGACCGGTGCCGCCGCCGTAGGTCGCAACAATCAGTGACGGCAGCGTGATCGAACGGTAATAGTCGCCATTCGGCATTACTTCAGAAAAGTCATACGCCACAGCTGATTCCGCGACGTTTGCCACGTCCTGACCGGTGGCGATGAACATCGCGGTGATCCCGTTCGCCGCGTGGGCGCCATTGTTACTCGCTCCGGACATGATCGACCCGAGGTTTGCCAGCAGCCGAGTGCGAAACATCTGTTTTGGCTGAACGCGCATTTCAGACTCCAACAGATCAGCCGGAAGGGTGATCTCCGCAACAACGCGCTTGCCGCGCGTGTGCATCATGTTCACCTGCGAAGCCTTCTTGTCTGTAGCGAAGTTCGACTCAAGGCTGAACTGACGTACCTCCGGTCGCTCAGCGAGGATCCATTTGCAGGCAGCTGAAGTTGCCTTGCTAGTCATGTTTTGGCCTGCTGCGTCTCCAGTCGTGTAGTTGAAACGCGTGTAGATCATTCGCGATGCTGGAAACTGCTGAATGTCGCGCAAGCTACCCGTGCTGGTCGTGGCATCAGCCACGTTTTTTATCTCGTCAAAGCTCGCCTTCAGCCACTGCCCAAAGTCCCGAGCTTCGCGAGCGCTGTCAAATGCGAATACTGGTGCCCGCTGCATTGCATCATCGATCACGGTTGTGGTGACACCGCCGGCCGCACGGACGATTTTCATCCCCCGGTTGTAACTGGCGACAAGAGTGCCCTCCGTCGTAGCCATTGGGATGTAGTAATCGCCCTTTGCGTGCTCGCCGTTAACGAGCAGTGGTCCTGCGAGCCCTACCGGCACTTGTGCGACGCCGGTGAAGTTCTCAATGTTGCCAGGCAGCGTCGCAGGGTCGAGTGAGTAGGAAGCCAGATTTTCTGGCTTTACTCCGGTTGCTTGTTCAAGGAACTCAACTCGCTTGGTTGCCGCCTCGCGCGTGTAGTCGTCCTCAGTGTCACGAGGAACTCGTGGGGTGCTGTCGTTTGTTTTGCTCACAGCGTTCTGTAATTAGTTTATGGGCAGCTAGCTTGGCGGAGCTAGCCGCACCTCCGGCAGCATCGCCCACGGCGTCTGGTCGGTCACCTGCCAGGTGCCCGCCAATGCCGTCAACGACAGTTACTCCCTATTCATCAGCGCCCAAGACAGCTTCGCCAACTCCTCCGACAGCCCCAGCGCCAACTTCAGAGTCGTCGGCGGCTCGTCGGACAACGGGGCGCCGGTAATCACAGACGTCGTCATCCCAACGAGCGTCAAGCGCGGCGAAACAATCACCCTCACGTGGAGGGCCGCGGATCCCAGCGGAGTCAAAGACACGCCCTACCCGTGGGTCTACCGGCCCGGAGCGCCGTGGGGCGTCCTCTACGGGGATTACGTCGAGGCGCCGGTGCGGACGTCTGGCGATGCCTTCGATGGCGCCTATTCCCAGACGCTCACCCTCCCGGCAAATTCCGTAGACGGCACCTACCCGGTTTATATCTCGGTACGTGACGAGCTCGGCAACAAGACTTACCAGTACTACGGCAGCTTCACTGTTAACTGAGCAGACAGTTTTGCGAATGAAATTGACCGCCTTGAGCAGCGCTCGCTTGTTGAACGCGAGCGCAGCTCCTCTACAGAAGTCAGCGTGACTTTGACTCCGGAAGGTCTCGACCTTCTGGCCGAGGCCGCCCCGCGCGTCCTAGCCCAGGTTGAACAGCGCTTCTGGTCGCGGCTGACCGCGGACGAACGCAACGCGCTCAGCTCGATCTCCGCAAAGCTGATGGAGACCGAGCCACCAAGTCGATAAGGCCTTCACGAGTCATCGAGGCGACCCGGTACCTCCGACGTTTTGGTCCCGTGACCAAGACCCGAACATTCTCCTGTTGGCAGAGCGGGCCGCAACTTCCTGAACTTGGTCGGAAGCTACTTACGCACCGCGGGGAGAGGTTTCCAGCGCATTGTTAGCAGTCCCCC
>JAPLCG010000136.1 GCA_026392385.1 Solirubrobacterales bacterium | reverse complement strand
GCGCCCGGCCGACGATCACGGACATCGCGTAATCGAGATACGCGGCGCGCATCTCCTCTTCGATTGGACGCAACTCGATGTTGCCGCCGCTCAGTTGATCTACACCCATACCGATCTCCTAGACGTCGAGGTTTGCCACAAGTCGGGCGTTGTCTTCGATGAACTTGCGACGGTGTTCAACCACATCACCCATCAGCATGGAAAACATTCTTGAGGCATCAACCGCGTCCTCGAGTGTCACCTGCATGAGGGTGCGGGTTTCCGGGTCCATTGTTGTGTCGCGCAATTGATCAGGGTTCATTTCGCCAAGGCCCTTGAACCGTGAAATCTCAATCCCCTTCTGGGCGATCTCCATCACCTTTTCGCGAAGCTCACCATGCGACTCAGCCTCCTCTTGAACATCTCCAAGGCTGACTGCATACGGTGGCGAGCCAAATGTGCTCTGAAGCTTTGAGAGAACTTCAGAAAGCTTGCGATATTCAGTTGATGCAAACAGGCCGATTGGAACGCTGGTTGTGCGCGTCAATCCGGTCGACCGCTCGGTGGCAACCACCTGAACCGCAACTGGGTCCTCGTTTCCAAGCTTGATCTCCCACGGACGATCCTCGGGAGTGTCAGCTTTGAGAACCGCGATTAGCGACTTCGCATCCTTAACTCCCTCATCGAAGATGTGGGTACTAGCGAGTAGGTTCGCCACCTCTACACCAAAGTCGGAGCGCAACCTCGCTGTCCAAGCCTCGTTCTCGCGGAGCAGCTTCGAGAGCGTCGCCCAGCGAGCATCGGTCAACTTGACCGACTTACCGCCCGATCCCTCAACAACAAAGCGCTCAAGCTTGTCCTGCAGAAGAACCTCCTCGAGCTCTGAATCAAGCTCGATGTAACGCTCCTGACGACCCATCTTGATCTTATAAAGCGGTGGTTTGGCGATGTAGACGTAGCCGGCATCGATCAGCGGCTGCATCTGACGGAAGAGCAGCGTCAACGCGAGGGTGCGAATGTGTGCTCCATCAACATCGGCATCGGTCATCAAAACAATCTTGTGGTACCGAGCATTCTCGAGGTTGAACTCCTCGCCGATCCCGGTTCCAATCGCCTGGATTAGAGCCTGAATTTCATTGTTCTGAAGGATCTTGTCAATCCTGCTCTTCTCGACATTGAGAATTTTTCCGCGCAGCGGCAGAATCGCTTGTGTGTGCCTGTCTCGAGCACTAACGGCCGAACCACCAGCTGAATCACCCTCGACGATAAATATCTCGGCTAGAGCCGGGTCCTTGACGGCGCAGTCGGCAAGCTTCCCGGGCAGCGTTCCTGATTCAAGTGCTGACTTTCTGCGGGTCAGGTCACGAGCCTTGCGGGCAGCCTCCCTAGCGCGTGAGGCAGCAAGTGACTTATTCACGATTGCCTTTGCCTCTGAAGGATGCTCTTCAAGGAACTCGGCCAACCCCTGGTTGACGATCTTCTCTACGAAGCCCTGCATTCCAGGGTTTCCAAGCTTGGTTTTGGTCTGACCCTCAAACTGGGGATCGCTGAGTTTCACGGACACAACAGCGGTTAACCCTTCGCGTACATCCTCCCCCGAAAGGTTGTCGTCCTTCTCCTTGAGCAGGCCCTTTTCGCGTGAATAGCTGTTGAGCGTTCTCGTTAGCGCCGAGCGCAGACCGGAAAGGTGTGAGCCACCTTCGTGGGTATTGATGTTGTTGGCAAAGGAGAAAATTGCCTCTCTGCATCGCTACCTCGACGGCCCCTTCCTCACCTTCACCTTCGAAGGCTGCAACCTTGCGGTGGACGACCTCTTTGCCTTCGTTCAGGTAGCGGACGAAGTCCTCAATCCCACCCTCGTACTGGAACTCAACACGGCGGGCATTTCCTGCTTCGTCCCGCTCACGCTCGTCGGTAAGTGTGATCGCTAACCCGCGCGTGAGGAAAGCTGTTTCACGCAGGCGCTCCTCAAGTGTTGGGTAGTCGAAGTCGAGCGTTTCGAAGATCTCTGTATCGGGCAGGAACGTGATCGTCGTGCCCGTCTCCTTGGTTGCTTCACCCTTCTCAAGCTTGCCGAGCACATCACCGCGGCCGTAGTGCTGTGTCCAGAGAAACCCATCGCGGCGAATTTCGACCTTAAGCTGTTCTGAGAGTGCGTTAACTACTGAGATTCCAACGCCGTGAAGTCCGCCTGAAACCTTGTAACCGCCGCCGTCTCCGAACTTGCCTCCTGAGTGAAGGACTGTCAGAACGACTTCAACAGCAGGACGCTTCTCGGTCTTGTGCTCGGCGACCGGAATACCACGTCCGTTATCAATGACAGTTACGGAAAAATCATCGTGGATCGTTACGTCAACTTTTGTGCAATGACCAGCAAGTGCCTCGTCGACTGAGTTGTCAACAACCTCATATACGAGGTGGTGAAGACCGCGTGGCCCAGTTGAGCCGATGTACATGCCGGGACGCTTACGGACAGCGGAGAGCCCCTCGAGGA
>JAPLCG010000129.1 GCA_026392385.1 Solirubrobacterales bacterium | reverse complement strand
CTGTCAGCGGGTCGTAGGTTGCTGGGTCGGCGTTGCGCTGCGTCCGCTTGAAGGACCAGTCGAGCGCTTCGGCGCCGGCCTGCATGCGCAGCTGCGGGCCGTTGAGGTCCGAGCAATCGCCGTTGATCATGATTCGGCGACGAACCGAATTGAGGTGACGGTCGTATTCGGCCCCGTCAACGCCCTCAAGTCCAAACTCCCTTGCCCACTGGTCGCGCACAAGCGGACGGGTCTCCATGCAGTTTGACTCGTTGATCACCGTCCCGCCGCCGAGTCCGGCGCCCGCTTGGACCCAGACATTTCCGTCGGCGGCGATTGCCGGCCCGCCTCGCCAGTATGAGTTGTTAAAGGCTGGACCTTGGAGCATCGTAAAGTCGTCCTCGCTCCTGTACTTGCCAGCCTCGAGAACGACTACCTTCAGGCCTTGAAGGGCAAGGGTGCCGGCGATTACTCCACCTCCGGCGCCGGACCCGACGACCACGACATCGGCGTCGATCTCGAGCGAATCTCCCTCAGGAACAATCGGAACGATTGTTTTCGGGGCAGGAGCACTAATGAAATCTCGCTCAGTGTGGGAGCTGCCACCGCGGTTAGACGAGAGTTCCCTGGAGATCGTGATCGTCAGGCGCTGAATCGTGCGTAGTGCGACAGCGGCGTCATCACTGCCAATCAGAATCTCATGGAGCGACTGTTCACGGATTCTGCGTGGCGCTGTCGCAAAGCTAGCTTCGTCGAGCGACTCAAGAACCTCACAGACATTTGCAAACTCAGGCATCTGTTCGACCGCAGCGACTACCGCCTGATCAGTTCCACGGCCGGCGCCTGACGAACCCCCAAAGCCATCCGGGTCGTGGCGCCACTCAAGTGTTCGGATGAAGGTGTTACAGACAGCAGTAATCGTTGCTCTGTGTCGATCTGTGAGTGAGTGAGCCATCTGTTCTTTTCAGCGCTGATTAGTTCTGCAGAAGCTAACAGCAATCAGCCTAAGACCATATTTTCTCGGACCGGGTCGAATTGATCATTCGCGCACTGGTCTTCACGCCCACATTGTCAGTCGCTTCCTGGTCATTTGTGAGAGTCGCATGGGCTAGAGCCTCAGTTGGGATCAAGCTCAAACGGCGTCAGGCGGGCATGGCATCCGATGCAACGCTCCGCATGAACTCTAAAAATCGACTCATCACAGCACTTGCAGTAACCAGCGCCCTTGTCGCCTTTTCGGCATCTCCGGCGTTCGCAGCCACAGGTGCAAAAAAGACTTCGGACTCAACGCGCATTTTGAAGGTGGCGGTTGTCGGAGCACAGGCAATCAAGGACGGTAATTTCACTAAGTTCTGCCAGATGCTGACGCCGAAGGGTAGGAGTTCATGGGCCAGTTTCGGCGGACCGGGCAGCGGCGGAACCTGTCGGAAAGGATCAGGCACGGTTCTGACCACTGGGCAATTCGAGTCCCCCTGGGCGACGAATCTCCTCGCGTATTTCAATGGCGGCAAGGCAACCGTCACGTTCGGAAAGTTCACCTATATAGGCTCAGGGCATGACGCGAAAATTCAGTTCAACCTCCCTGTGAAAGGTAATCCCTGGAAGCAGACATGGGGCTTTAGGGCGCTCAGGGGCAAGGCAGCTTGTTACACCGCCAAGGGCCGCTGTTGGCGTATCTCACTTGTAGTCAGCGAACCAATCCCAGTCGCCTAACAACCGGCCAAGTGTCGCTTGCGATGCGCAGGTGGTTGGTTTCGTTACTGCTGATCGGAATATCGAGCAGTAAGAAGAACCACCTGTAGTCGATTACTGCGAGCCGATTGGGCTCAAGTCGAGACCCGAACTTCATGCGTATACAAGGAAACCCCCGCCGGAGCGGGGGTTTCGTATAAGCGGATGAAGGGACTCGAACCCTCGACCTTCTGCATGGCAAGCAGACGCTCTAGCCAACTGAGCTACATCCGCAATGGAAACAAGAATACACCGTTAAGCCAAGGCGACGCCGAGACTCGAACTCGGGTAAACGGCTTTGCAGGCCGCTGCGTAGCCACTCCGCCACGTCGCCAATGCGGTGACAAGGGTATCGGTTGCCGGCCAGACCATGCCCGGCGGGCGCTGCTAGCCTTGCGGATCCCAGGGCGATTAGCTCAGCTGGGAGAGCGCCGCCTCGACAAGGCGGAGGTCACTGGTTCGAGCCCAGTATCGCCCACTACTTGCTGTTGGCCTCCGACAGTAAATGGAGAATCGAGAAATGACTGAATCCGCCGTGCTGTGTCCTGAATGCTCAAGTGAGCACCACTACGAGCGGGACGCCTTCCTCGTCTGCTCAATGTGTGGGCATGAATGGCTCGCAGGCAGTGACGAGCTAGGCAATCAATCAGAGGATCAGGAAACTGTGATCCGCGATTCTGTTGGGAATCCCCTAGCGGACGGAGACACGGTTACGGTCGTCAAGGATCTCAAGGTCAAGGGAAGCTCGACATCAATCAAGGTTGGGACGAAGGTTCGCAACATCCGACTTGTCAACGGCGTTGGTGACCACGACATCGATTGCAAGGTTGATGGATTTGGGCCGATGCAGCTGAAATCGAGCGTCGTCAAGAAGGCGTAAGGGCAGTCGCCCTCAGTTGAACCAGAAGCCACGCTCTGCGTCAAGCGTGAGCGGACGCTCTCCGACTGGAGCGTTCAGCATCGACTCAACGGTTTCGCGATCGGTAGTGCTGCTCAGTGCGCGCGTGCCGCCATCGAGCAGCGCCGTCAACAGGCCCATTGAGGGTGAGCCATCGCGTTCAAAAAGGACGGTCGCTGTCTCGGCCGTTCCTTTCCCGGTCCAGCCGATCGGAGCCACGCTGCGCGCTGCAAGCGGCTCGTCGATAACAGTTGGTCCTACAAAGCCTTCGTTCGGTGGACGGCATCCATAGATCCCGACTGCGTGCTTGGTCATGTACCAGCCGACCGCGGTGACGAGGCCGAGCTCGTCGGGTTGCTGGCGGAGCTGTTCGATCATCGCGGCAACCGAATGGAGGACGTAGGCATTGCCAGGTCCACCAGCAAAGGCCAGTCCGCCGGTGACAGTTGGATCACGGCTGTCATTGAGAAGATCAATGCCGAGCTCGTTACCAGCGATCTGAATTGCCGATGGGAAGCAGGAGTAGACATCAAGTAGGCCAACGCCATCGGCATCGGTACCTGCCTGAGCAAACGCCGCGGCAGCCGCTTCGCCAAGTGCTGGTGAACTACCAAGATCGTCGCGCTCGGAGAAGTACCAAGGCTCTGTGGCACGTGAGGCCCCATGCAGGTAGACGCGACGATCCTTGGCTATACCGAGGTCATTGGCGGCGGATTCGGAACAGATGATCACTGCGGCGGCCTGGTCAGTCTGGATATTTGCGTTCATCAACTTCGTGTACGGAACCGTGACCTGGCGATTTGTAGGCGACGCTGTCGAAATGTGCTCCGCTTCGAAATCCGATTTTGACCATGCGTAAGGGTTATCCCGGGCTACCCGCGCATAGCGCTCTTGCAGGCGGCCGAGACGTTCGCTGAGGGCTCCTAGCGACTCGCCACTTCTAGCCCAGAGTGCGCTTTCAAACAGGGGGTAGATCATCAGCGGAGCGATCATTCCCGCCGAAATCTCCTCGGCGGTATTTGGGTCGCGCTCGCTACCAAGCAATTCCGATGGGATCGAGTCCGGCAGCTCGTCTGTCCAGCCTGGGTCAGTGCCGGCTTTCATTTGCTTTGCGAAGGTTGCGAGCGCTTCGCAGCCACACACAACGGCAATGTCCAACTCACCAGCAGCGATTCGACGGGAAAGTTCAGCGATGGCAACCTGTGGTGTGTCGCCCCCGATCGAGGAATGGATTCGAAGCTTAGGCTCAATCCCTAGCCGCTTAGCGACCATTGCTGATGGGTCACGGTGTTCTGCGCTTACGTAGCGGACGGTGCAGAGGGCGTCGCTCCGGTCAAGCAGACGCTGGCCGGCGCCGCTGTCAGCTGCAGCTGCGGCCACAACCTCAGCGAGCATCTCGATTGGACCCGGTGCTCCATCTCGCCAGACCTGCTGCGCAACGCCGACTACAACAGGCGCATTCGGGGACGTTTTGTGTGTCGGCATCGCTGGGCATCGTAGGGCGGCCGGCAGCGGCATGCAGTTATGAAACTGAGAGAAGAAGGCTGAGCGCCTAACCTGCAGAGCATGTCGACCGAACCAAGTCTCAGACCGGGGCCACTTGATCGCTTGCTTGATGCCACGGTCGCACCCGGATTCACCAAGGTTGGCTACGTGATCCGCAGCCGTGACTTTGAGCCGCTGCCAAGCGGCGACGGAAAGACAGTCGTCATTACAGGAGCAAGCACCGGGCTTGGATTCGCAACGGCTTGCGACTGCGCAGCCTCTGGTGCTTCGGTAGTGATGATCTCGAGAGACCAGGCTCGCGGCGAGTCCGCTAGGGCTGAGGTTGAGGCTCGCTCGACGGGCACCGCAACCGTCAGGTTCATTCCATGTGACATGTCGGATCTCGATTCGGTTCGCTCAGTTGCGACCAAGCTGGCTGATCAACTGCCGCGAATCGATGCACTCGTTCTAAATGCGGGCGTGCTTTTAGACGAACGACTGATTACGGACGATGGTATTGAGATGGCTTGGGCCACAAATGTTGTCGGCCCCTACCTGCTCGAACATCTACTTCTGGACAGCCTTTCGTCGGCCCACGGCAGAGTCGTAGTCGTAACTTCAGGCGGTGCCTACAGCGAGCGGTTGGCCATGCCGGCTGTCGATCTAACCGGCGACGTCTACAAGGGATCTGCTGTCTATGCGCGAACCAAGCGCGCCCAGATTGCTTTAACCGAACTACAGGGTGAACAGTTCGCTTCACGCAATGTCACTGTCCATGCTGTGCATCCAGGTTGGGCTGACACTCCCGGGGTCCAGTCATCGCTACCAACCTTCAGACGCTTCACGCGCCCACTGCTGAGGAGCGCCGAGCAGGGAGCCGACACAATCTCGTGGCTTGTCCTTGCTGATCAGCCAAATACAACAACTGGACAGCTTTGGCATGACCGGCGGATTCGCTCCCGCAACCGGGTTCCAGGTCAGCATGAGAGCGCGCAGGAGCGGGTCGCTCTTGATAATGAAGTCAGTCGGCTCGCTGGTCTGAGCGACGGCAGCGACCGGCACAGTTAGCATCCTCGCCTAGATGAAGGTAATTCTGCCCGATGGAAATGAGCTCGCGCTCGCCGATGGCGCTACTGGCGCCGAGGCCGCTGCGGCGATCGGACCAGGCCTTGCGAAGGCTGCGCTGGCAGTCACACTCGACGGTCAGATCCAAGATCTAGCTGCCCCGCTGCGTGACGGAGCCGCGTTCGGAGTTGTGACTGGCAAGAGCGACGAGGCGCTCGATTTGATTCGCCACGACGCTGCTCATGTGCTCGCAAGTGCCGTAATTGACCTCTACCCAGGCACGAAAGTCTCGATCGGTCCTTCAATTGAGAATGGCTTCTACTACGACTTTGACTTTCCGGAAGGAATCACGATTTCAGAGGATGATCTTCCGGCGATAGAGGATCGGATGCGTGAGCACATCAAGGCTGCAGAGAGCTTTGAGCGCAGTGACATCCCGGTTGCAGAGGCTTTGGAACGCTTTAAGGCGCTCGGTGAGGATTACAAGGTTGAGCTGATCGAGGATCTGATCATCAATGAGTCCGTCGAGACCGTTTCGCTCTATCGCAACGGAGAGTTCACCGACCTCTGTCGAGGTCCACACACGCCGGCTACCGACCGGATCAAAGCGATTGCACTGCAGTCTGTAGCTGGCGCTTACTGGCGTGGCGACAGCACTCGCAAGATGCTCACGAGGATCTACGGAACAGCGTTCCTCTCACAGAAGGAGCTTGATGCCCACCTTGAGCTGTTGGAGGAGGCGCGCGCCCGTGACCATCGTCGGCTCGGGACTCAGCTCAACCTGTTCAGGTTCAGTGAGGTATCGCCTGGCTCCGCATTCTGGCTTCCGCGGGGAACCCAACTTTTCAATTCGCTAGTTGAACTAAGCAGGGAGATGGGCGCGCCGCGTGGCTACCAAGAGGTCAAGACTCCCCAACTCTATGACGCCGAGCTTTGGCGGACATCCGGCCACTGGGACAAATACCGGGAGAACATGTTCTTGACCGAATCAGAGGATCGGCCAATGGGACTCAAGCCGATGAACTGTCCAGGACATGCGCATCTCTACGGCAGCCAGCAGTGGTCGTATCGCGATCTGCCGGTTCGCTACTCGGAGCCAGGTCTGCTCCACCGCAATGAGCCTTCAGGGACGCTGCACGGCCTGCTGCGTGTCAGGCACTTCTGTCAGGACGATGCCCACATCTTTTGCACTGAGGATCAGATCCAGTCAGAGGTTGCGTCCTGCCTTGAGTTTGCCTTTGCGACCTATCGACTGTTCGGCCTTGAGCCTTCGCTCGAGTTGTCGACTCGTCCGGATCAGCGGATTGGCGACGATGCAACGTGGGACCGCGCTGAGTCGGCACTGCGGGAGGCGCTTGATCAGGAGGGGCACCCGTACACGGTTAACGAAGGGGATGGCGCGTTTTACGGTCCGAAGATCGATCTTCATATCACCGACTCGCTGGGTCGTTCCTGGCAGCTTGGCACCGTGCAGCTTGACTACTCAATGCCTGAGCGCTTCGACCTCGCCTACACGGGCGCTGACAACGCTGAGCATCGCCCGGTGATGATTCACAGGGCTCTGATGGGATCCTATGAACGGTTTATTGGGATCCTGATCGAGCACTACGCCGGCGTGTTCCCATTCTGGTTTGCTCCGATACAGATCGCAGTACTGCCTGTGGCAGATCGCCATCTTGACTACGCAAAAGAGGTTGCGGCATGCCTAGCTGAGTCCGGTCTGAGGGCGGACATTGACGAGCGAACTGAATCGGTCGGTCGCAAGATTCGCGATGCTGAAATATCGAAGGCGCCAGTGATGCTGATTGTCGGAGACCGAGAGGCTGAGGGCAGGTCGGTGTCGGTTAGGGAACGCGCCGACGGTGACCTCGGCGATGAAAAGCTCGACGCGCTGGTAGCCAGGCTCAGCGCCAAGGCGGCCAATCGGGATGCGTAATCGCTCAACGCTGTTATGCTTCCCGAAGTTGATGACTGCAGTCTCAAAGCGCCTCCACCGATGACCTTGCGGCTGCGCGTTCTCTAGTGGCCGTTCCGAGGCGCCTCGACAGGCGCATGCCAGAGCGGGATCAGACCCGCACCAACGAACGGATCCGCGTACCCGAAGTTCGCCTTGTTGGCCCCGATGGCGAGCAGGTTGGTGTTCTTAAGACTCCCGATGCACTCGCCTACGCACAGGATCGCGATCTTGATCTAGTCGAGGTTGCTCCGGATGCCAAACCGCCGGTCTGCCGGGTGCTTGACTATTCGAAGTACCGCTACGAGCAGGTGCAAAAGCAGAAGGCCGCTCGCAAGCACCAGCAGACGATTGTTGTGCGTGAAATCAAGTTCCGACCAAAGATCGCTCAGCACGATTACGAAACAAAGGTTGGCCACATCAAGCGGTTCCTGCGTCACAAGGACAAGGTCAAGATCACGATCATGTTCCGCGGCCGAGAGATGGCCCACCCTGATCGTGGCCGCGACCTGCTCAATCGAATAGCCGAAGAGCTCACGGAATTCGCCGTAGTTGAGCAAAACCCACTTCAGGACGGCCGCAACATGACAATGATGATCGCGCCTTCTAAGACTTTGCTCGGTGAGATCGATGTTGAGGAACGGGCTAAGGCGAAGGCTGATGGCAACGGTGGTAAGGCCAGCAGTAAGGGAGGGAAGTCGGCTGCAAAGGCAATGCAGGCCTCTGCTAAGTCGGCGAAGGCAGCAGCGGCTGCAACTTCAGAAGCAACTGCTGAAAAAGCAACCAAAACAGACGCTGAACCTGTTGCGGAAGCGCCAGCTGAACCTGCAGAGAAGCTCCCAGTCGCAGATTCTGATTGACTGTCTGATTCCGATGCCAAAGATGAAGACACATTCAGGGGCCAAGAAGCGCTTCCGCACGACTGCTAATGGCAAGGTCATCGGGCGTAAGGCCAACTCAAGCCACATCCTTGAGAAGAAGAACGCCAAGCGCAAGCGGCGTCTTGGCCGTCCAGCTGCGATTTCAGAGGTAGACGCGCCGCGGATTAAGCGGCTGATTGGGACGAAGAACAAATGAGCCGCGTTAAGCGTTCAGTTCACGCACGCAAGAAGCGGCGCGCAGTTCTCGAGCAGACGAAGGGCTTCCGCGGGGATGCACACTCCCATTACCGGAATGCCAAGGAAGCGCTGATCAAGGCTGATCAGTATCGCTACCGCGATCGTCGCAACCGCAAGCGTGACTTCCGTCGTCTTTGGATCATCAGAATCAATGCTGCTGCCCGTTTGAACGGCATGACCTATGGAACCCTGATTCACGGCTTGTCAGTCGCTGGGATTGAAGTTGACCGCAAGATCCTCGCTGATCTGGCTGTAAACGATCCAGAGGCATTCCGCCGATTTGTCGATAGTGCCCAGGAGGCACTCGTCAGCTAACGCTCAGCCGAGCGAAGCCGACGGGACGCCAATCGGGCGCCTATCCCAAATCGGGATGGCGCCTTTTTTTGTTCCCAATTACGAATCAATTTGATGACAATCACCAGCTCCGACAACCCAGCGCTCAAAGAAATCCGCAGATTGCGGGGCGCAGCTGCTCGGGCACGCACAGGGCTGTTCGTCGCCGAGGGCGAGGATCTTCTGGCGGCTGCAGATGCCAATGGATGGGAGCCGGTGCGGAGGCTGCGAGCCTCTGACACCGATCTGCCCGGTGAGCCGGTCGCAGCGGACCTTCTCAACGAAGTCTCGACGCTTAGCTCGGGAGTGCGGACGCTTGCCGTCTATCGGAGCGAGTTCAGGAAGGTTCCCGCACTAGGAGTTCGCGTTCACCTCCACGGGCTCAGAGACCCCGGCAATGTCGGCACGATTCTGCGTTCACACTCGGTCCAGATACTGCGGATCCCTTTGGGCCGAAAGCCGTTAGGGCAAGCATGGGTGCGATCTTCGCGCTTCCGGTTGAGCGGATTGAAGATCCAACCTCGCTCGAGGGCGAAAAGGTTGCCTTGATGTCCCACGGCGAAGCTCTGCCGAATGGTCCGCTCGAGCATGGCGGGGTTCTGCTTGTTGGCTCCGAACGGGAGGGGTTGCCAGCTGAAATCGCTAAGGCCGCCGACCGCTGCTGGACTATTCCAACTGTTGCTGGTGCTGAGTCGCTTAACGCGTCGGCGGCTCTAGCCATTGCCCTGCACGTCGCGAATAGGATCCCACCAGAGTGATAGACCAGATCGAACAGCTTAGGAACAGTGCTGAAGCGGCGGTTACCGCCTGTTCGACTGTCGCTGACCTTGAGGAACAGCGGGTTAAGTGGCTCGGACGCAAGGCTGAGTTGCCGAACCTGTTGAGAGGCATCCGTGAGTTGCCGGCTGATCAGCGTGGGCCTGCAGGTCAGGCAGCAAATCAAGCTCGGACATCGATTGAGGCACTGATTGATTCGCGGACTAGCGAATTGGCGGCTGCTGAAATGTTGCTGAACCTCGCAACCGACAGTGTCGATCCAACGTTGCCGGGCGACCCCCAGCCTGTGCCGGGTCGGCTCCACCTGCTCACTCAGACGCGAAGAGAGATTGAGGATGTATTTCTTGGCCTTGGTTACGCAATAGCTGAAGGGCCGGAAGTCGAGTCGGTTGCCTTCAACTTCGACGCTCTCAACCATCATCCAACACACCCAGCTCGGTCGAGAACAGACACTTTCTACGTTGATTCGGAGACGCTGCTTCGAACGCATACCTCTCCGGTTCAGATTCGTTCAATGATTGATCAACCGCCTCCGATTAGAGTTATTGCGCCAGGGCGGGTCTACCGGCGCGATGATGATGCAACCCATACGCCTCAGTTCCATCAGATCGAAGGGCTCGCAGTCGACGAGGGACTCTCACTAGCCGACCTGAAGGGAACACTGCTCGCATTTGCCAAGGCAATTTTCGGTTCAGACCGAGAAATTCGGCTGAGGCCACATTTCTTCCCGTTCACTGAGCCGAGCGTCGAGATAGATGTTTCCTGCTTTGCATGTGAGGGCGGCAAGTCGGGTGCAGGCGAGCGCTGCAATGTCTGTCGAGGTGCCGGATGGATCGAGATTCTCGGCGCTGGAATGGTTGACCCGAATGTCTTTGCCTATGTCGGAGATCATCAACCCGCATATGCGGATCGAGATCTACAAGGGTTTGCATTCGGCCTTGGCGTCGAGCGGATCGCAATGCTCAAGCACTCCGTTCCGGACTTGAGATTGCTTTACACGAATGACCTCCGTTTCCTGAGGCAGTTCGGCTGATGCGCGTCCCACTCTCACTGCTCCGTAGCTTCTGCGATCCGGAACTCTCAACTGATGAGATTGCGTCGGTGCTCGCGCTTAGCGGCACAGAGGTAGAGCGCATCACTGAGTTGGGAGTCGGCGGGGTAGAAAACTTCGTTGTTGGCAACGTTGTTGAGCTAATTGCTCATCCCGATGCTGATCGCCTCAGAGTCTGCACAGTCGATGTTGGCGATGGAACAAATCGAACGATCGTTTGCGGTGCCGCGAATGTTGCCGAGGGGCAGTTTGTTGCCGTTGCCCTACCTGGAGCGGTGGTTGCAAATGGCATGAAGATCAAGCTCTCAAAGCTTCGTGGCGTCAAGTCGGAAGGGATGATCTGCTCCGAAGAGGAGCTCGGACTCGGTAGCTCCTCTGACGGCATCCTTGAGCTTGATCCGACAGAGGGGCCAGCTGGTCGGCCTCTTGGCGAAGTCCTGACATTGCAGGAGACAGTTCTTGAGCTTGAGATAACTCCGAATCGCCCTGACTGCCTTGGAGTCTGGGGGGTCGCCCGTGAGCTCCACGCCGCAACCGGTGCGGCGCTAAGTGCTGCCCCATGGGACGACGATCTAGGCAGCGTAGGCTCGCTTGACGGGCTGGTTGTGGATCTGGACGCAGGATGTGGCTGCAGCCGCTTCACGGCAAGGATCTACGAGGGAATCGATCCGACCGTCCCTACGCCAAGAGCAATTAAGGCACATCTCATTGCCGCGGGAATGCGCTCGGTTTCAGCCGTCGTCGACATCACTAACTACGCGATGCTCGTAACCGGCGAGCCAATGCACGCCTTTGACCTCGACCGAATTGCTGGTGGAACTCTGAAGGTAAGGGGATCAAACCCGGGCGAAGTTGTTGAAGCGCTCGACGGGACCTCGTATGAGCTCAATGACTCCGATGTTGTAATTGCCGATGCGGATGGGCCCACCTCGATCGCTGGGGTTATGGGCGGAGCTCGTTCCGAAGTTTCCGATGCGACCACTCGCGTTGCACTTGAGGCTGCCGTCTGGAATGGCCCTGGGATTCACGCGACTTCGGTTCGGCTGGGACTTCGAAGCGAGGCTTCGACCCGCTTTGAAAAGGGGCTTGCTCCCGTCATGGCGGGCAGAGCGCAAGCCTTTGCCTCAAAGCTTTTCGAGCTGATATTCGCCTGTGCTCCGAATCCTGGAACGATCGACATCGGTCAGGGCGAAGGGGATAGCGAACCAATCCAACTGGATCCTGCCAAAGCAAGTTCGCTACTCGGAATTGAGGTGGAGGCCTCGTCGGCAGCCACCACACTCTCTCGGCTTGGCTGTGTCGTTGAACAGGCCGGACCGCTATTGCATGTTGTGCCGCCGCCGGAGCGGCTCGACCTTGGGCGAGCGGTTGACCTAGTTGAGGAAATAGCACGGATCGATGGTCTGGATCGGATCCCGAGCACTCTTCCTCCGTCAGCTACAGGTGCAGCATCACTGTCAGACGCACAGCGGATTCGCAGACGGATTGAGGATACGTTGGCTGGCCTTGGGCTGTTCGAGATTGCCGGCTGGAGCTTTGATTCACCACGGATTGCTGATCGGCTGCTTCTAACTGAGAGTGATCCGCGGCGCAGCGCAGTCATTATTGAGAACCCGATGAGCGCAGAGGAGTCGCTGCTGCGCACGACGCTGCTCGGTTCGCTTCTTGATGCGGCCGCACATAACTCTTCCCATGGGATTAAGCGACTTGGTTTCTTTGAGATTGGCAGCGTCTATATACCTGCGTCGTCACAGAGCGCTGCGACCGAGCCTCCGCGGATAGCAGGGCTACTCTCCGGGCCATCGCGGCTGCCAACTTGGAGGGATTCAGAGCCACCAAGCGCCGATGTGCACTCTGGCGTGGGAGTGCTCGCTGGCTTGCTTGACACTCTGCGGGTCGACTGGTCGGTTATCGCGTCGGAATCACCTGAGCCATTCCTGCATCCTGGTCGTGCAGCTGAGGTGTTGGTTAACGGCCTGACCGCTGGTTGGATCGGCGATCTCCATCCACAGATCAGCGACTCGGTTGGAGTTGAGTCGGCCTGCGTCTTTGAGCTCGACCTAGCGAAGATCGCAGAAGCTGTGCCAGCTATCCAGCATTACCAAGCTGTTTCTGGTCAACCCGCTGTCCTTCAGGATCTTGCCGTCATTGTGCCGCGGGCGGTTTCATCTGGGGAGGTTGTGCGGATTGCGTTGGAATCAGGTGGTGAGGTTCTTGAGTCGGTTGAACTGTTTGATGTCTACGCGAGCCCCGAACTGGGTGAAGATGTCGTCTCAATCGCACTTCGGCTCACATTCAGGGCTGAAGACCGTACGCTGACTGAAGAGGACGCGTCCGCAGCTCGCGCCCTGATTGTCAACCAACTCAATTTGGAACTTGGAGCAACAGCCCGTGTCTGAGCCTCGCGTAGCAATCATCGGAGCAGCAGGATTTGCGGGCGCGGTCGCTGCGCGTCTGATCGACAGGCACCCTGGATTCGAACTGGGGCCAATCCAAGCCCGCTCCGATGCCGGTGAAAGGCTTGACGAGCTGTATCCGCAGCACCGCGTCCAGGCGAGGCTGTCTGATGTTGATGTGTTGGCCCTGCACCGGGTCGATGCTGCGATCGTCGCTCTGCCGCATGGTGCTGCAGCTCCAATCGTCGCTGAGTTGCGGAAACGCGACATCAAGGTTGTCGATCTTTCGGCCGATTTCCGGCTAACTGACTTTGAGACTTACACCGAGTGGTATGGCGAGCATGGCGCCCCAGATCTCTTCGGTACTGCTGCCTACGGATTGCCAGAGCTGAATCGCAATGAGATCGCAGCTGCGGAATTGGTTGCCTGTCCCGGCTGCTATCCGACGGCCAGTCTGCTGGCCTTAGCGCCGCTTGCCAAGGCAGGCCTGCTCTCAGATGTAGTGATCGACGCAAAGAGCGGCGTTTCAGGGGCTGGTAGGACGACAAACCGTCGCACGCATTACGTGTCGGTGGCAGACAATGTCAGTGCCTACGGTCTTGATGGACACAGACATGAACCAGAGATTCGCGAGCAACTGGCGTCGCTCGGCTCGCATGTTCCAACCCTATTCCTGCCGCATCTCCTGCCAATTGACCAGGGTGAACTTGTCTCCTGTTACGCGTCTCTAGAGGAGCCGAAGAGCGGCGATGAGCTACTGGCGCTTTATGCCGAGAGCTACGCGTCTGAGCAGTTCGTGGAGGTCACCGACGAGTCTCCGGGAACGAGGGATGTCCGCGAGACAAATATCTGCCGTCTAACCGTGCGGGTCCATTCAAGTGGTCGCGCGATTGTTCTCTCTGCGATTGACAACCTCTGGAAGGGCGCTGCGGCGCAGGGGGTTCAGTGCCTGAACCTGATGTATGGCTTGCCTGAGAACGAGGGACTCCAATGAGTTCAGCTTACGCTTCAAAGTGGGTACCTAAGCCCGATCACGTGACGGTCAAAGGATCCGGTTTGCCGCTTGGTTTCCGAGCTAGTGCTGGAACAGTAGGCATCAAGGCTTCTGGGCGCCCCGACCTCGCGATTCTGACCTGCGATGGGCCGAAGGCGGCGAGCGCTATCCGTCAGACCCGCTCAGGTGCTGCAGCGGCGCCGGTACAGGTCAATCGCGAACATTGTCTGCCTGGCGGGGTTACCGGCGTTGTTGTCAACAGCGGAAATGCAAACGCAGGCACTGGCGAAGAGGGCTATCAAAATGCGATTCGGATGCAGTCTGCAGCGGCAGCCGCGCTCTCGACCGAACCGGCTGCGGTGGCAGTGTGTTCGACCGGCGTAATTGGCAATCAGCTCGATATTGAAAGCATCGAAGCAGCGATCCCAACCGTCGTGGCTGGCCTTTCAGCGGAAGGCGACAGCGCACTTGCCGAGGCGATCCTTACGACGGACAAGGGAACCAAGCGGCTTGAAATTGAGGTTCAGCTTGAGGGCGGCACCGTTTCGGTGACAGCTCAAGCCAAGGGAGCCGGGATGATTCAGCCTGCCTTTGCGACGCTGCTTTGCTTCGTGCAGACCGACGCTGAAATGGCAGCTGAGACCTGCGACTTACTGCTTGGAGCAACAGTCAAGCGATCGTTTGAACGGATCAGTGTTGATGGGCAGCTTTCAACAAACGACTGTGTTGTGCTGATGTCATCTGGGGCGAGCGGTGTCAAGGTTGAGCCTGAGAGTGAAAACGAGTTGAAGCTTGGTGAGGCGATTGACTCGCTGCTTCGACACCTTGCGCTTGAGATCGTCTCGGATGGAGAGGGCGCGGTTCGAGTGGGAAGAGTCGTAGTTGAGGGTGGTGACGATTCACTAGTCGAACATGTCGCGCGCACGGTTGCTGGATCGCCGCTGGTCAAGACTGCACTTCACGGGGGTGATCCAAACTGGGGAAGGATTCTCCAGGCAGTTGGGATGGCGCTCCCTGATCAGCCTCGGTTGGTTGTAGATATCGAGATCGAAGGGATGCTCGTCTGCAGTGCCGGCGCAGCGGTGGACTGTGATCTGGACGCGCTGTCAACCGCCGCTGCTGGCAGCGAAGTTGAGTACCTGATTCGCTTGCCAGGATCGGGTTCTGCATGCGAACTGTTTTTCTCCGATCTTTCGCACCAGTATGTGACGATCAACAGTGAATACACCACCTAAGGGGACGGTCTGAGTGCGTGACATTGGAACTCTGCTTGAGGCTTTGCCGTTCATACGGGAGTTTCACGGGCGGACAGTAGTGATCAAGTACGGCGGCGCTGCGATGGAGGACGCGAATCTGCGTGAGGAGTTTGCTCGTGATGTCGTGCTGCTCAAATACGTCGGCATGAATCCGGTGATCGTCCACGGCGGCGGTCCGGACATCACTGAGTACATGGAGCGGCTGGGGCTTCCAGTCGAGTTCATAGGTGGCCTTCGGCGCAGCGATCCAGCGACTGTCGAGGTTGCAAAAATGGTTCTCGTCGGCAAGGTCAACAAGGACATCGTTCTGCGTCTCGGGCGGCTTGGGCAGCCGGCGGTGGGCCTCTGCGGAGATGACGGAATGATGCTGACGGCTGAACGGGTACCGGGACCAAATGGTGAGGATCTCGGCAACGTCGGCAGGATCGTCAATGTCAGCACCGGGGTGCTCGACCATGTGGCCGAGGACTACATCCCTGTCATCGCTTCAGTTGCGCCTGATGCCAGTGGCGACTCAATGAATGTAAATGCCGATGAAGCCGCTTCGGCGGTAGCTCGAGCGCTTGGCGCTTATAAGGCCGTATTTCTTACAGATGTTCCAGGTTGGCTCTCTGATCCGGAGGATCAAACCTCAGTCGTATCCGAGGCAACCGCATCCGAAGTTGAGTCGCGTCTGTCGACCGTCAGCGGCGGAATGGTTCCGAAGCTCACTGCTTGCATCGAGGCGGTCCGAGGAGCCGTTGGCTCTGCTCACATCATCGACGGTCGAGTTGAACATTCGCTGCTCCTCGAGCTGTTCACCGTTGAGGGTGTTGGTACGAAGATTGTCCCCGATCGTTGAGTGAATCACTCGACAAACTGCGTGCGATTGAGGCCGCACGACTGATGCCGACCTACATCCGCCAGCAGGTTGAGTTTGTTCGCGGAGAGGGAGCTCTGCTTTGGGACAGCGATGGAAACGAATACCTCGACATGCTTGCTGGTATTGCAGTTGACAATGCCGGGCACTGCCACCCGGCAGTCGTTGAGGCCGTTACCGAACAGGTAGCGCGGCTGATCCATGTTTCAAATCTCTTCTACACAGAGCCAGGAATCAAACTCGCTGAGTTTCTTTCCGAGTCGAGCCTTGGCGGGCCCGTATTCCTCACAAACAGCGGGGCAGAAGCTAATGAGGCCGCGATCAAACTTGCTCGGCGCTGCAAGCCGGGTGGGAATTTTGTCGTGCTAGACGGGGCGTTCCATGGGCGTACGCTCGGCGCGCTTTCGGCCACACCTCAGCCGGCTAAGCAGCAACCATTCGAGCCGTTAATCCCAGGTTTCAGCTCTGTAGCTCCTGAGCCACAACTGTTGGTTGATGCGATTGACGAGCGGACAGCAGCTGTGCTGATCGAGCCGATTCAGGGAGAGGGGGGTGTGCATGTAATGCCCGAGGAATTGCTTCTTGCTGCTCGCAACGCCTGTGATCGTCACGCAGCACTGCTGATATTCGATGAGGTGCAGTGCGGTGCTGGGCGTACCGGTTCGCTTTGGGCGTATCAGCAAACGGGTGTTACCCCAGACGTGATTACGCTCGCAAAAGGGGCCGGCGGAGGACTGCCAGTCGGGGCGCTAGTGGCTAGACCTGGGCTTTCCGATGGCCTGCGAGCAGGCGATCATGGTTCGACATTTGCTGGCGGACCAGTCATTTCAGCCGGTGCCCTGGCTGCACTCGGCGTGGTCTCTGATCCGACGCTACTGGCCACAGTTTCAAGGAACGGGGAGAGGCTGAGAGATGGTCTCGCGGCGATTAGGGGTGTAACTGAGGTCCGCGGCCGTGGACTGATGGTCGGTGCTGACATTGAGGGTTCGGCTCCCGATGCGGTAGCTGTCGCGCTCGCTGAAGAGCGGATCGTGATCAATGCGACTGGGCCGAATACGTTGCGCTTTGTTCCGCCGCTGGTGATAAACGACGCGCAAATCGATGATGCGATTGAACGGTTAGCGAGAGTCATCGCATGATTTACGTGACCGCGATGACGGCGGCCGCGGGGCCTGTTGCCGCGACTCTGCGTAGGCTTACACAGCTATGACCGACAAGCCAGTAGGCCCACCGACTACAACCTCGTATGAAGCCGAACCAGATCAAGTCGGTCGCGTGCTGTTGCTCTACTCCGGCGGGCTTGATACCTCAGTCATGCTGCACTGGATTCAAGAGAATTACGGGGCCGAGGTTGTAACCCTCACTGTCAATCTCGGACAGCCTGACGAGGACTACTCAGCCGTAACGCAGAAAGCTGTCGACTTGGGAGCGATCGACTCGCGTGTCGTTGATGCACGGGAGGAGTTTGCGAGCGACTTCGTGTTGCCGGCAATCCGCGCAAATGCTCTGTATGGCGGCGGCTACCCGCTATTCACGGCGCTGGGACGGCCGTTGATCGCAAAGATCGCAGTTGAGGTTGCACGAGAGACTGGCTGTGACACGATTGCTCACGGTTGCACTGGCAAGGGGAACGATCAGGTCAGAATTGAAGCGACTGTCGCAACGCTGGCGCCGGAATTGAAGGTGATCGCTCCGGTCCGCTCATGGGCGATGGGGCGTGATGAGGAAATCGCCTATGCGCGCGAACATTCGATTCCAGTCAAGGGTGGGACCGAAAGCGCGCCGTATTCAATTGACGACAACCTCTGGGGTCGCTCATCTGAGGGGCGCTGGATCGAGGATCTTGACTGTGCTCCCCAAGCTGATGTATTCCAGCTGGTTACACCGCCTGAAGATGCCCCTGATCAGGCTGAGACAGTCGTCATTGGCTTCGAAGAGGGAGTACCCGTATCGGTCAACGGTGAGCGGCTTGAGCTAGTTGAACTTATTGATCGCTGCTCTGAGATCGGCTGTCGGCACGGAGTCGGAATCGTTGACCACATCGAGGATCGAATTGTCGGACTGAAGGTTCGTGACATCTATGAGGTCCCCGCGGCACAGATGATCCTCACTGCACACCGTGAGCTTGAACGACTCGTCGGAACAATCCACCAAAATCGCTTCAAGGAGAACCTCGACGCTGAATGGGCATACCTTGTTTACGCGGGGCTCTGGTGGGAGCCTTTGAGAAGCGACTTAGACGCCTTCATGAATGAGAGCAACAAGCAGGCCACCGGTGAGATTGGTCTTAAGCTTTACAAGGGGTCCGCGACAGTAGTTACGCGCTCATCGCCAAACGCCGTCTACGACGCCCAACTGGCAACCTTCTCCGAGTCTGGGGGACTGTTCCGGCAGACCGCTGCACCTGGCTTCATTGAACTGTTCTCGCTGCAGTCAAGGATGGCTTGGCGGCTTCGTAATCAGGGCAAGTAGCCCTGAGCAGCGGTTTCTAATGTAGTCCGGGGCAATCGTTAGTTTCGGGCGATCGAATCCGCAGCTGACAATCCCCCGATTAGGCGCCGTCACCTAGTAGTTGTCCCGAGCCCCGAGGTCCTGTTGGACCAAGCTACGGTTGCCAGCCCGTCCACGGCTAAAGCAAACGACAACGCTCGTCGGGCGCTTGCGATCAGTCGCGAAGCCGAGCTCTTTAAGGCCGTAAGGACAGGTGGGCGGCTGGCTACGACTTCGCCCGGAGCTGCGACTGACGTCGGGCCTCTAAGTGGTCTGTCAGAGCGTTTCGACCAACTAGCCGGCCCGGCTGTCGTCAGATCGTCAGATGCAACTGAGCGGCTATCTGCAGCCCTTTCGAGGCTGCAGGCTGTGCAGGGCGGCGAGGCTGATGTAACTGCGGCAAATGACCATCCAGTGCCTGCTAGCCCGGCTTCCTACCGACGGCCAGCCGGACTAGCCCGAGCCCCGAGGCTCTGGATCGCGCCTGCGCTACGAACTCTTGCTGGGCAGGACCCGTCAGCAGCTGGCCGCTGGATTGAGGGACTCCTCTGCGAACTTCACCGAGTTGCTCCGGCCACCCGGTTAGATCTGTCGCTGCCGGGCGCTGGTGCGACGCTTGCCGATGCTGGCCACGACAAGACCTCAATTCGCAATGCCAAGCGAGTTCGTCACCGGTCAACCGGTCGGCTTCGGGTACGTGCATCTCACAGCCGGTTAGCGGAAGCTGTGTTCCTTGATCGTCATCTCTGGCTTTCATCTCGGGCAGGGGTTGAGGCGCTCCGCGGCGTCGCAGCACTCCCACTTGACCCAGATCAACTCGTGGCATCCGGTCTTTCGATTGATCCGGTTGCTTTTTGGCGGCTCGCTGCGATTGCGACGCCAACTGCAGCAGTCAGTCAACGATGGGTTGTCTGTCATAGATCGCCGGTAGTAATCGGTGGGATGGCAGCAATCACGCTGATGCCGGGAAGGCCTATTAGCGTCAGCGAAACGGTCGTTGCGGAACCAGATGCCATGCTTATCTCCGCCGCTTCGTCAGTTCTCCCATGGGCTCTCGGATTGCCAGCGCAGCCTGGGTCTGAAGTAGGCGAGGACGGCAGTCGCGACGCGCTAGATGCGTTGCGTGCGCAAATTGCGGGTCTTGCAGCCACGACTCCGCGGTTGTTTGGATTGAATGGTGGCAATGGCTAAGGCTCCGACAAGCGTCCACCTTCATGTTCATTCCGAGTACTCGACGCTTGATGGTCACTGTCGGATCAACGCACTCGCAGAGCGAGCCGCTGAGTTTGATCAGCCGGCGCTCGGGCTAACTGATCACGGCGTCATGAACGGCGCTGTTGAGCATTACCTTGCCTGCAAAAAGGCGGGTGTTAAGCCGATTGTTGGCTGCGAGATTTACTACGCGGACGACCGGAAGTCGCAGGAGAAGGGCAGGCCCAAGCTCAATCACCTAACACTTCTTGCCTCGAGCGATGAGGGGTATCGCAACCTCGTAAAGATCAGCTCTCGCGGATACACCGAAGGCTTCAAGAGTGGCAAGCCGCGCGTTGACAGTGAGTTGCTCTCTGAGCACGCCGATGGGGTGATTGCGCTTACCGGTTGCCTAGCTGCTCGCTTCAGTCAGTTGCTGATCGCCGAGGACGAGAGCGGTGCTCGCGCACACGCAGACGAGCTAGTTCAGATATTTGGGCCCGAGGATGTCTATTTCGAGGTTCAGAAGAACGGTCTCCCCGCTCAGGAGGTTGTTAATCAGGGCGCGATCAAGATTGCGCGTGAGATGGGACGCCCAATTGTTGGAACCGGTGATGTTCATTATCTGCGTCGCGAGGACCATCGTCACCATGCGGCCCTGCTCTGCGTATCAACTGGATCAACCCTTGCCGAGCCAAAGCTGAGCTTCGACACCAACGAGTTTTACCTGCGCTCAAATGAAGAGATGGCGGCCGCCTTCGCTGAACTTCCAGAGGCGCTGGCCACAACGGTTGAGATCGCTGATCGCTGTTCGATTGAGCTGGAGCTTGATCGGCAAATTATCCCGACCTATGAGTCGCCGGACGGCCTCTCAGAGTCCGACTTCCTGCGGAAACTAGTTACTGCTGGCCTCCACGAACGCTACGGCGATCCCGTCCCCGTGCAGGCGATTGAACGGGCGGAGAGCGAACTCGCAGTAATCGAAAGGATGGGTTTCCAGGGCTACTTCTTGATTGTCTGGGACTTCGTCGAATTCGCTAAGCGCGATGGGATCGCGGTCGGGCCGGGGCGTGGATCTGCTGCAGGGTCGATCATCGCCTACTGCCTCGGTATTACTGAAGTTGACCCGATCGAATATGGGTTGCTGTTTGAGCGTTTCCTCAACCCTGAGCGTGTCTCCATGCCGGATATGGACATTGATTTCTCAGTTCGTGGGCGGGAGCGAGTGATTCGCTACGTGACCGAAAAGTACGGCCGTGAAGCGGTCGCTCAGATAATCACCTTTGGCAAGAGTGGGCCGCGTAACGCCGTTCGTGATGCAACGCGTGTTCTTGGCCGCGACTACGGGATCGGAAACCAGATTGCTCAACTTGTTCCCGAGCCGATTCAGGGTCGAAGCCCTTCGTTCGCCGAGTGTCTGGAGCCCGGCAAGGACCTGCGTAAAGCTGTCGATTCAGATCCGGTGGCGGCGGAGATTGTTGATGTAGCGCAAGGACTCGAGGGCGTGGTTCGTAACACTTCGATTCACGCGGCAGGTGTCGTAATCGCTGATCGACCCCTGACCGACATAGTTCCCCTGCAGCTAACCGACAGCCGTGAGCGGGACGAAGAGGGCAATTCGATCTACCGGACAGTTACCCAGTTCTCGCTGGGTCCGATTGAGAAGCTCGGTCTGCTGAAGATGGACTTTCTTGGTCTGCGGAACCTTGATGTGATCGAGGATGCTCTCGACCTAGTTGCTGACCTAACCGGCGAACGACCTGACATGGCGACGCTGCCGCTCGACGACAAGGCGACTTACGAAATGCTCGCTGCCGGCGATTCGGTCGGGGTCTTTCAGTTTGAGTCTGACGGGATGCGTGGAGCGCTTCGCAAGGTGCGGCCGACCGAGTTTGTCGATCTGATCGCACTGGGTGCGCTCTACCGGCCCGGTGCGATGGATGAGATCCCCACCTATGCGCGGGGCAAGCGTGATCCCTCTGCGATCAACTACCCGGATGATCGGCTGCGCTCAATACTTGAGGAGTCAAAGGGGGTCATCCTCTATCAGGAACAGGCGATGCGGATCGCTAAAGACATAGCCGGGTTCTCCGGGGCGCGCGCTGACGATCTGCGCAAAGCAATCGGCAAGAAGGACACAAAGGGAATGGCCGCCCTGAAGCCTGAATTCTTTGAAGGGAGCGCTGCATCCGGAACCGAGCCAGCCGTAATTGAATGGCTCTGGCAGACAAACGAGAAGTCAGCGTCCTACTCCTTCAATAAGTCGCACGCAGCTTGCTACGCACTAATTTCGTATCGAACTGCGTGGCTTAAGGCCAATTACCCAGCTCAATACATGGCCGCGCTAATCAGCTCAGTTATGTCAACGAAGGACAAGGTTCCGTTCTTCCTCAATCACGCCGAGGAGATGGGCATTCCTGTGCTTCCTCCAGATATCAATGCTTCAGATCATCAATTCACCGTTGATGACGGCAGCATTAGATTCGGACTTGATGCGGTAAAGGGGATTGGCTACGGATCGGTTGAGGCAATCCTTGAAGCGCGCCGCGAGGGAGACCGGTTCATCTCGATCTGGGACTTCTGTGACCGCGTGGATGGCCGCGTCGTTAGTCGTAAGGCGCTTGATGCGCTGATTCGCTGCGGGGCGTTCGACTCGACTGGCGCAACCCGGAGGGGCATGGTCGAGGTCTTGGACCAAGCAGTCCAAGCGGGAGCCAAGACGCGCCAAGATCTTGAAACCGGCCAGGAGAGCATGTTCTCCTTTGAGGAGACCGAAGGTCCGGGGTCAGCGCAGCTGAGGCCGCCGATCCCCACGCATGAGTTTGGACGCAAGGAGCTGCTTGATGGCGAACGCGAAACGACGGGCGTCTATATCTCGAACCACCCGCTCAAGGAGGTTCGTGCCGCTCTCCAAGCAAAGTGCGATATCAGCATCGCCGAGCTGGCCACTCGCAACAGTGGCGATGCGGTAACGGTCGGTGGTCTGCTCACAAAGATTGCGAGGATGCGGACGAAGAAGGGAGATCCAATGGCACGTGCTGTGCTCGAAGGAATTGAAGCCAGCTGCGACCTCCTCATTTTTGCGCGCACTCTTGAATCAATCGGTGATGCGCTCGAAGCCGACACCGTAGTGCTAGTCAAAGGCAAGCTTGACATTGGTGACGGAGGGCGAGTGACTGTCCTCGTCAGTGCCATTAAGCCGTTCAACCCGACCGCTGAGGAGATAGCGAGTGCTGATCTGGCAGCGGTCAAGGAGCCTGCTGGTGGTG
>JAPLCG010000098.1 GCA_026392385.1 Solirubrobacterales bacterium | reverse complement strand
TTCAGCCGAATACGAGCCGGCAGAGCGCGGTAGGCCAACACGATTCTCGACCGTCATGCGTCTGCCAAGCTCATTGACCGATGAGCAGCGCGAGCGACTCGAGATAATCGCCGCTAAGTGCCCTGTTCATCGGACTCTCGAAGGCGAAGTTATGTTTGAGGAGCGGGTCGAGCCGCTCTCGAGCTAAGCCCGAATGGGTGCTGCCGCGACTATCGACCGCCTGCGCCAGCGACTGATCCCAACGGCGGAGGCGGCGCTGCTTGATCCACCGGGAGCGATTGAATCAGCCGTATTGGTTCCAATCACAATGTTGGATGGCGAGCTGGGCGTTGTACTGACTCGGCGCCGCGACGACATGCGGCGCCACGCCGGAGAGTTCAGTTTCCCAGGCGGAAGGCGTGACCCCGGTGAGGTGGACCTGCTCGCAACAGCATTGCGCGAGACCTACGAAGAGGTTGGGATTCCAGCTGACCGAATTGAGCTGCTCGGTGGCCTTCAGCCAACGGCGACGATCGCCACTGATTTCTCAATCCACCCCTTCGTTGGCCTAGTTCCATCAGGTCTTGCCTTCGCAGCAGCACCGGCAGAGGTGGCAGAGGTAGTCGAAGTGTCGTTGATGGAGCTTGTTGGCGCCCGGCGTCGCGAGCGAATCTCGCGGCGAGATGTTTCATTCACTACCGATATCTATCCGCTCGGAGAGCGCGTCGTCTGGGGAGCGACCGCGAGAATCCTCGGCGACCTGGTTGACCGTCTTACTCTCGGCCCGACCGATTGACCGAACTAGCGATTAGCGGTTAGCAGTCGCTGGGTGCAGTATTCATCCGCGCTGTCGGCTGAGCAGCTCATCAATTGCGTTCCGTGCTGACTGTGCCCAATTTCCGTGGTCGGCTGGATCGGTGTTGAGCAGAGCCCACGGAATTTCGTTCTTAGCGCATACCCGCTCGACTTCGGACGCACCAGCCCCGAGCAGATCATCCGGAACTGAACCAACAGCCTCGTAGAGGACTCCGCGCACCGGGCTATCGATCGTTCGTTCGAGCATCATCTGTAGGCGCGTGCCGTGAAGCGCTGCTAGAGCGTCAGCGTTACCTTTTGCCGAAGCAAGAGCCCAGACGAGAATCGTCGCGTTCTCCATCGCGTAGTGAATCGTTGCGATCCGGTCCGGATCTCCGATCCATGGTTCAACGCCGGCCTGCTCAAGTTGATCTCTGCGCGCTTCGTCTCGCGTCGTGCCTCGGACAGCGTGCCCATCAGCGCGAAGTAACGCAGCGAGTTCGAGCCCTCGGCATCCGCAGCCGACGATTAGGACGCGCGCCATCTTCAGATTCCCCTATTTATGACCGCAGAGCCGTCCACTCGCTTCAGACTACCCGCCAGCAGAGGTAGGCTTTGCCACGAACACAATGAATTTTGATCTAACAGATGAACAGCAGGCAGTTCGCGCCACGGCTCAACAGTTCACCGATCGCGAAGTGGTTCATCGCGCGAAACAAAATGACCGCGACGAGCATTTCGATACCGAGCTAGTCGCACTGATGGCAAAGCAGGGCTACCTTGGCGCCACCGTGTCGCGCGATTACGGTGGCGCTGGGCTTGACTACGTGACTTACGGAGTAATGATTGAAGAGATCGGCCGCGGCTGCTCAGCGATGCGTACCGTGATCTCTGTGCAGACATCGCTCGTCTGTTCAACAATCGAACGCTGGGGCAGCGAAGACCAAAAGCAGCGTTATCTGCCAAGGCTCTGTTCAGGCGAATGGCTCGGCTGCTTTGGCCTGACGGAGCCGGATACCGGGTCTGATGCCGCGAATCAGAAGACGCGCGCTGTAAAGACCGCCGAGGGATGGTCAATTAGCGGTGGCAAGATGTGGATCTCACTCGGTAATCACGCCAAACTGGCACTGATTTTTGCCCAGACCGATCCTTCGCTTGGCCACCGTGGTCTCGCCTGCTTCCTCGTCGAGACGGACACCCCTGGTTTTTCAACGGTCGAGATCCACCACAAGATGGGCCTGCGCGGTTCAGATACAGCCGAACTCGTTCTCGATTCAGTTGAAGTGCCCGACAATGCCCTGCTAGGTAATGTCGGTGATGGCTTCAAGGTTGCGATGACGGCGCTTGACACCGGCCGCTACAGCGTCGCCGCTGGTTGCGTTGGCGTTTGCCAAGGCTCCTTGGACGCCTCAGTCAGTTATGCGAAACAGCGCGAGCAGTTCGGTAAGCCAATTGCGGCATTCCAACTTGTTCAGGCAATGCTCGCGGAGATCAAGGTCTCAACGGAGGCTGCGCGACTCCTAACTCTCCGAGCAGGAGATCTCAAGGACAAGGGCCGCCCGTCAACAGTCGAGACTTCAATCGCAAAGTGGTACTCAACGGAGGCCGCAGTTCGCTGCGCAAATACTGCGATCCAGGTCCACGGCGGATCAGGCTATGTCGATGACCATCCGGTTGAGCGATTCCTGCGTGATGTGCGCGTCACGACTCTCTATGAGGGCACATCACAGATTCAGCAGTTGATCATCGGGCGTGACCTGACGGGCATCAATGCCCTTGTTCCGCCAAGCAACTGATCCGGCCAATCATCTGGTAGGGAGCTTGCTCAAATGTGCTTGAAGCTGTGACGCGAGATAAAGAAGCCACGATGGTTACTGAGGCAGGTCACCCCGGTCTTACTTCCAGTGCAAACAAGTGATCCGATTTTGTACTTCTTTCCTGGACCAATTCTCCGCTTGGTTGCTGGGAATGCCCCATGAACGCAGCTATACGAACCGTGACTCTTGCCAATCGTTGTCTTCAGGAGCACGAAGCGCCAGCCTGCCGCGCAGGCCTTAGGAATCTTCCAATCGTGGACGGTTGCGCCACATCTCGCCGCGGCAATAGTCGTGTTGCCAACCATCGTGCACTGGATGATTCCTGTCTGTGTCTTGAATGCAACCGAAACGTATGAAGCAGATCCTGCGTTTGTGATCGCATGAGCAGAATCCTCACCGTTAACGGACGATTGCAGTGCAACCAGAACGAACAAACTCATAAGTAAGCCGTGTCGTAAATTCACACGGCTGACTCTAAAGCGTCAAGATCCAAATATCAAATGACTATCGCTACCCGTTGAGGTCGCTTGCGTCGCACTGGCTGGTAAGCAAATTTGATGAATCGGTTTGCCAAACAGCTGAAATCCACAAAGCGGATCAGGTTTGTGTGCTTTCGTGCCGAGAGTTGCTACTCTCTAGCCGCCCATAGCCGCAAACCATCAACTCAAGGAGGCAGACAATGCCCACGATCGGCGATACCGCTCCGAACTTCACAGCCGCAACCACCGAGGGAACAATCGACTTCCACGAGTGGATCGGCGACTCATGGTCTGTGCTCTTCTCGCACCCCCGTGACTTCACGCCCGTCTGCACAACCGAGCTCGGCTATATGGCCTCAATTGAGCCTGACTTCGCCAAGCGTGGCGTAAAGATCATCGGACTCTCCGTCGACCCAGTTGAGAACCATGAAAAGTGGTCGCACGACATTGCCGAAACCCAAGGCACGGCCCCGAACTACCCGATGATCGCTGACACAGATTTCAATGTCTCAAAGCTCTACGGAATGCTGCCCGCCGACGTAGAAGGCGACCCAACCGAGCGCACCCCGGCCGACAATGGGACGCTACGCAATGTCTTCGTGATTGGCCCAGACAAGAAGATCAAGCTCGTCCTGATCTACCCAATGACCACAGGGCG
>JAPLCG010000124.1 GCA_026392385.1 Solirubrobacterales bacterium | reverse complement strand
TCGCGAGGATCATTGCCAGCGCTGAGCCAACTGCCAGTGGGCCGCGCGCCCAACCTGAAACACGCCAGGCAAGTACGGCGTAGACCAAGATATAGGCGAAGGAAATCGCTACTTGACCTTCGAGAACGGACCAGCCACCGAACAGAATCACGACCATCAACAGAATTGAGATCACGAGCAGGGCAAGGACGGCCATGCGAGCGCTCTGCGACTCAGGCTTGTCACGATTCGGATGGGTCACGGTAGGGCCGGTCTCCATAGATACGAGATTACAACCCTGTGCAAGTTGCCGTTTCGATTGGAAGATTGCTGTTCGACCCGCTACCGTTGATTGGGATGAAAAAAGTTGCCATCAGCCGTCGAGCAGCGCTGCTGCTTTCAGTCCTGATTGTTGCTCTCAGCCCTGCGGCTGCAATCGCTAACTCTGGCGCCGACCAGTACTGCGATCCATTTGGGGGCTGCCCGGGCTCTGGTTCTGACTCTCGCAAGGGAATCGAGAATCAGTCGGGACCCTATACATCCGTTGGCAATAGCCTGACGGGCGCGGCTGCCGATGCAGCTGCCGTCAGGGAAGCAAAGGCTGCAAGAGCCGCCAAACAGCAGAGCTCACTTGATGAGGCGCGGCGCGTACTGGATGCCGCCGGTCTCTCGCGACTTAAGTCGACACTGCCCCGGTCCTGACGGCTGGCGCCAAGCCGGGTAGCATCTGCGCAGCACTGGGGGACTGGTGTATCGGTAACACGGTGGTCTCCAAAACCGCAACGCCAGGTTCGATTCCTGGGTCCCCCGCTATCCGCTGCCGTTCTAGCCTGACTCAGGGCGACTATCTCGCACGGGGATCAGCTTTCCCTTCCACGCAGCTTTGGCACCTGAGTGCCCTGCCTGAACTACCCAGACGGTAGTAAGACCGCCAATCAGCAGCGTCAGGACGGCAATAGCGGTAGCCGTCCACTTAGGAGCAAATAGTTTTGGGAGCGGAGTCTTGGCAAACCATTTGCGTTCAATAACAAGCTCGCGGAGCGCCCAGAGGAAGAGCATGCCGGCAAAGAGGATCGACAGGTTGCGAGCCATCTCGCCCAACTGCTGGTGGTCGCTTACGGTCTGAGTTTCTCTGACTCGCTGCTGGAGCCACTCGCCACTCTGGGAGGCAAGGATTGCCCCGAACGCGCCGATGATCCCAATTGCGGCCGTCGGGAAGATCAACGCCGGACGCCAGCTTGGCCTAATCAGGATCACGATCACTCCAACTAATGCGAGTGGCAGAAGATGTAGGTGATTGTTTCGACGTTAGATGAGAAATACCTAAGGGTCGGTTGATCACCGTGAATAAATGTGATGCGGTTGTGCGGAAGTACACCTAGACTTGGCGAATGGGAACTAGCGGAGCACGAGCGCTGAATCGAGCCCAACTGTGAGCCAGCCGGGGGTGGTTAGCGCTGGTTCTCTAAGCGGCCGCGTTGCGGTCGTAACCGGTGGCGGTACAAATCTTGGCTTTGCTGCTGCGACCGAATTGGTTTCGGCAGGAGCCAATGTCGTTATCGCCGGGCGCAGGCAGGAAGTTCTCAGCGAAGCCGCCGAAGCGCTCGGCGAACGATCCTCATATGTGGTTGCTGACATCCGCGAAGACGAAGGCGCTGAGGCGATCATCGGATCCGCACTTGAGCGACATGGTCGCCTTGACCTGCTGCTGAACAACGCGGGCGGACAGTTTTGGGCGCCAGCCGAAGGAGTCAGCACAAATGGTTTTTCAGCGGTCAGAAGGCTGAATGTCGAAGGGACACTGAGGATGTGTGAGGTGGCCTATGAGCTGGCTATGCGCCCAGCCGCAGCCGGGACGATTGTTAACACGACCGTTTCCCCGCATCAAGGTATGCCTGGCATGGCACATACTGGAGCCGCGCGAGCAGCAGTCGAAGCAATAACGGCCGACTTGGCTAGCCGCTGGGCGACTGATGGAGTCAGCCTTGTCTCAGTCGCGCTTGGCCGATTTGCAACCGAATCACTTAAGAAGTATCCGGAGCCAATCTGGCGCAGTGCAGCCGAAACGGTTCCACTCCAGCGTCTTGGTGAGGTCGCCGACTATGGCGCGCTGATTAGTCTGCTTGTCGGGCCACTTGGGCGAGCTATGTCAGGAACGACGATCAGTCTTGATGGCGCGCTCGACAACTGGCATGGCTCATGGCCGCCGCCGAGTACCGGCCATGAGGATGGCCTCGTGCCGACTGAGCAGCGCAGGTAATATTGCGCCTCGTGTGGCTGCTGCTTGCCACCGCGGGGAGTGGCGCAGTCTGGTAGCGCACCCGGCTGGGGGCCGGGCGGTCGCAGGTTCAAATCCTGTCTCCCCGACTGCGGTGTCTAGTCGTGCAATCGCGCTAAGACCGATTCGAAGCTGAGACGTTACGCCGCTAGCGGTTACGGGTATTGCGGTGTTCGAGCTAGAAAGCGGGACAGGCTGGGAGTAGGCCAGCCATATTGGTTGATGGCGGAAATATAAGAAGTAAATGACAGGTTACCCAAGCCGTGTATTGTGAATCCGGTTACGGCTATGATCTGGCAATGCCTTCATGGACTTTCCTCACCAACCACGCGCATGTACTGCTCTGCATCGCCAATGATTCGAATGTGCGCCTACGGGATATCGCTGAGCGCGTCGGTATCACCGAGCGAGCAGCCCAGCGGATCGTCGGTGAGCTGGTTGAGGCTGGTTATGTGGACCGCGTACGGGAGGGGCGTCGCAACAGCTACCGACTTAATGCCGAACGGCCGCTTAGGCATCCGCTTGAAGAGGACCATGCCGTTGGTGAGGTCCTTGCAGTTCTCTCCCCGCGCCGCTGATCGTCTGATCGCCACGGCCGGTCAACCCATTCGGCGCTGGGCCTGTTAGTGACTGAAGCTATTGCGTCATTCTCGCCCGACATTGCATGGATCGGGCTGATTGCTGCCATCACGGTGCTTCTTGCGCTGGACCTCCTCGTGTTCAAGGGTGAGCGAGGTGATATGTCGGTCCGAACCGCAGCATTCGCAAGCGTTGGCTGGGTAGTTATCTCGCTTGGGTTTGGCCTTGTCCTTCTGCTCAGTTCGGACGGCGCATCAGCGGAGTCGTTCCTTGCCGGCTATCTAGTCGAAAAGTCACTATCTCTAGACAATGTCTTCGTTTTTCTGCTCGTTCTCAATGCCTTCAACATTCCAAGCGCCGCTCGGCATCGTTTGCTCACGTGGGGCATCCTCGCCGCACTGATCCTTCGCGGCGGCTTCATCGCCATCGGCGCTGCGGCCCTGAATGCCTTTTCCTGGATCAACTTCCTTTTTGCTGCGCTCCTCATTTGGACTGCATGGAAGATGTGGCAGGGCCGCCACGATCACGAAGCTGAGGAGCGAATCGTCAGATGGCTGCGAAGCAAGCTGCCGATCGCCGAGGGTTCTGGAGGGTCACGTCTATTCGAGCGATCG
This sequence comes from Solirubrobacterales bacterium, assembly GCA_026392385.1. Lineage (GTDB taxonomy): Bacteria > Actinomycetota > Thermoleophilia > Solirubrobacterales > Solirubrobacteraceae > WLNJ01. The sequence continues at coordinate 12,204 of JAPLCG010000124.1, read as the reverse complement.
GGTGGGCGCATTGTCGCCAGCGCTTCCGGTGCTGCGCTGCTTGCAATCATCGCCGCCGACCTGCTGTTCGCGATTGATTCGGTCCCGGCAATCCTCGCAATTACATCTGACGTCTACATAGTCTTCGCCGCGAACGCGTTTGCCCTAATGGGGCTGCGGCCTTTGTTCTTCCTCGTCGCCGAGCTTGTCAATCGCCTCTACTACCTAAAGGCAGCGCTGGCTGTCCTACTCGCTTTTATTGGCCTGAAGATGGTTGCGGCCCAGATCATTGGCAAGATCGCGCCCGAAGTCTCGCTGGGAGTAATTGCTTTGATTCTCATCGTCGGGTTCGTGGCATCTCTGCTCCGAAGTCGCCGCCTTGAGCGTCGCGGACAGGTCGTTGGATGATCAAGAGGCGGGTTTGGACTAAACGGAATAGGACGCTTCGATTTGGCCTGGGTGCCGGCCCCGCAGAGGCTGGGCGCTGTTGCCAGCTCAGCTAGGGTCTCTTCCGTGAAACTAATCAAGGCACTCTGCGGCCCATTCTTCATCTTCGCTGGGGCGATGCACTTCATAAAGCCACGCTTCTACCTGCAGATGATGCCTGAGTGGCTGCCGGCCCACGAGGCGATGAACTACGCAAGTGGTGTAGCTGAGATCGCGGGCGGGGCAGCACTTATCTGTCCAAGTCCTCGCGTGCGTCGCTCCGCAGGTTGGTGGCTAATCGCCACTCTTCTGGCGGTATTTCCCGCGAATTTGAACATGGCACTCAACGCCGAGCAATTCCCTGCGGTTCCGGGCGGCGAAAAGGCACTATTTGCCCGACTGCCATTCCAGGCCGTATTCATCGCCTGGGTTGTGTCGGCGATGCGCAGCAAGGCTGACTAGCTCAGCCTCTAATGATCTGACTGATCGCATCGCGGTCGGCGGGCCGCGTATGTACCATTGACTCACCAGTCAATTCGACATCAGGAGCATCAGCATGGGAAGCACTGACGCACTCGTCTTCGACGCGATCCGCACACCTCGCGGCAAGGGCAAATCAAATGGTTCATTGAACGGAACCAAGCCGGTCGACCTTGTCGTCGGCCTTATGCACGAGATGCTGATCCGCAACGATCAGCTTGACCCGAACCTCGTTGACGACGTCGTGCTCGGCTGCGTCACCCCTGTTGGTGATCAGGGCGCAGACATTGCCAAGACGGCAGCGATCAAGGCTGGTTTGCCTGACACCGTTGCTGGCGTTCAGCTGAATCGCTTCTGCGCGTCAGGACTTGAAGCAGTAAATGTCGCTGCTCAGAAGGTCGCTTCGGGCTGGGAGGATCTTGTCTTCGCTGGTGGCGTCGAGTCAATGTCACGGCTGCCAATGGGTACCGATGGCGGTGCCTGGGCAATGGATCCTGAGACCAACTACGACACCTCATTCGTTCCGCAGGGAGTAAGCGCGGACCTGATCGCAACGATCGAAGGCTTCTCACGCGATGACGTTGATGCTTACGCCGTGCGTTCGCAGGAGCGCGCATCGGCAGCGCAGGCTGAGGGTCGCTTCGCTAACTCGGTGATTCCGGTTAAGGACATCAACGACCAGGTTGTACTTGACAACGATGAGTTCATCCGCGCCGGTACGACAGCCGAGACTCTCGGTGGCTTGAAGCCATCATTTGCGGCGATGGGCGAGATGGGTGGCTTCGACGCAGTTGCGCTTCAGAAGTACCACTGGGTCGAGAAGATCAACCATGTCCATACCCCCGGTAACTCATCGGGAATCGTCGATGGAGCAGCATTGGTTGCAATCGGGAACGAAGCGACCGGCGACAAGCTCGGACTTAAGCCTCGTGCGCGAATTCTCGCCACGGCGCTGTCCGGTGCAGACCCAACGATCATGCTCACCGGTCCAGCACCAGCCGCCAAGAAGGCACTCGCAAAGGCTGGCCTGACGGTTGAGGACCTTGACCTGGTTGAAATCAACGAGGCATTCGCAGCTGTAGTGCTGCGCTTCGTAAGGGACATGGGCCTTGACATGGAAAAGGTCAACGTCAACGGTGGTTCAATCGCAATGGGACACCCACTTGGTGCAACCGGAGCGATGATCCTCGGAACGATGATTGATGAGCTTCATCGCACTGGTGGCAAGTATGGCCTCGCGACGCTCTGCGTCGGCGGCGGCATGGGCATCGCAACCATCGTGGAGGCGATCTAAATATGGCTGAGAGCAAGACAATCCGCTGGGACCAAGACTCAGATGGCGTTGTAGTCCTGACGCTTGACGATCCCAACCAGTCGGCGAACACGATGAATCGCGACTACGGCGAGTCAATGGCAGCGACCGTTGACCGCCTTGAGGCTGAAAAGGAGAACATCAAGGGCGTTGTCCTTGTCTCTGCGAAGAGCACGTTCTTCGCCGGAGGCGACCTCAATGACCTCAAGGAAGCCAAGCCTGACCAGGCTGGCGAGCTCGAGGAGATGGTTCGTGAGTTGAAGAGCCAGCTGCGCCGGCTTGAGACGCTTGGCGTTCCGGTTGTCGCTGCAATCAACGGCGCCGCGCTCGGCGGCGGACTTGAGATTGCGCTCGCGACCCACTATCGAGTTGCAGTTGATTCACGTGCTGTTCAGCTTGGTTTCCCAGAGGTACAGCTCGGTCTGCTCCCCGGCTGCGGTGGAGTGGTTCGCTCCGTCCGCATGCTTGGCATCACCGACGCCCTGATGCAGTGGCTTCTTCAAGGTAAGCGTCACCCTGCTGCCAAGGCGAAGGAGCTTGGGTTGATTGACGAGCTTGTTGCCAGCGAAGCGGATCTCATGCCAGCCGCCAAGAAGTGGATCTCAGAGAACCCTGAGGCAGTCCAGCGCTGGGATGTAAAGGGCTACAAGATTCCTGGTGGAACACCCAGCAATCCAAAGTTGGCGATGAACTTGCCAGCCTTCCCATCGAATCTGCGCAAGCAGCTTAAGGGGGCTGACTACCCAGCACCGAAGCACATCATGGCTGCCGCAGTTGAGGGTGCTCAGGTTGACTTCGACAACGCGATTGAGATCGAAGGACGCTACTTCGTGGATCTGCTTACTGGGCAGGTTGCCAAGAACATGATTCAGGCGTTCTTCTTTGACCTCAACCGTGTCAATGGTGACCGAGGCCGTCCGGCTGAAATTGCTCCCTGGCAGGCAACCAAGGTTGTTGTGCTGGGTGCGGGCATGATGGGCGCGGCAATCGCGTTCGTATGTGCAAAGGCCGGCATCGATGTAGTTCTCAAGGATGTATCACAGGAGAACGCAGACCGAGGCAAGGGCTACTCGAAGGCGCTCGTTGACAAGGCGGTTGAGCGTGGTCGGATGACCGAGGAGAAGGGCAATGCCCTGCTTGATCGGATCACGGCGACTGAGAAGCCTGAGGGTGCTGCCGGCTGCGATCTCGTGATCGAGGCTGTCTTCGAGAACGAGGAGCTCAAGAAGAAGGTCTATGCCGAAATTGAGCCACACCTTGCCGAAGGCGCACTGTTCGGATCGAACACTTCGACACTGCCAATCACTGACCTCGCTGAGGGTGTTAGCAAGCCAGATGAGTTCATCGGCCTGCACTTCTTTAGCCCGGTCGACAAGATGCCATTGCTCGAGATCATCAAGGGTGCAAAGACGGGTGACGAGGCTGTCTATCGCGCGCTCGACTTCGCCAAGCAGATCAAGAAGACCCCGATCGTCGTTAACGACAGCCGTGGATTCTTCACCAGCCGCGTGATTGGAACCTTCATCAATGAGGGAATCGCGATGCTCGCTGAAGGTATTCCAGCACCGTCGATCGAGCAGGCTTCAGCTCAGGCCGGCTACCCGGCTCCTGTGTTGCAGCTCTCCGATGAGCTGAACATGAAGCTGATGAAGCGAATCAGGGTTGAGTACCAAGCCGCCGCTGAGTCCGATGCGAGTGCTTGGAGCGATCATCCGTCGATTGCTGTGATCGACAAGATGCTCGATGAATACGAGCGCCCTGGCAAGCTTGAGGGAGCCGGCTTCTATCTTTACGAAGATGGCAGGCGAGTTTCGCTCTGGCCCGGACTCAAGGAAGCATTCGGTGGCGAGAACCTCGATGTTCCGTTTAAGGACATGCAGGAGCGGATGCTTTTCATCGAGGCACTCGAAACTGTCAAGTGCGTTGACGAAGGTGTAATTGAGTCGATTGCTGACGCGAACATCGGTTCAGTATTTGGAATCGGTTTCCCTGGTTGGAGCGGGGGCGTTCTCCAGTACATCAATGGTTATGAGGGCGGAATCCAAGGGTTCGTTGATCGCAGCCGTGAGCTGCAGGCGACCTACGGCGATCGCTTTGAGCCGCCAGCCTCACTTGTTGCTCGCGCAGCAAGCGGCGAGCTCTACCTTGACGAAGCTGCAGTTCCTGCCTGAGCCACAGGCAGGAACACTCGACCTCTCGCCAGCCCCTTTAGTGGGTGGCGAGAGGACCGAGGCGCACGGGCAGAGTGCGAAGTTGGTTAACGAAGCCTGAAACTAGGTATGCCGGCTCACCGGCAAACTCCATCTCTGGGTAACGGGTGAGAGTCTCTTCAAGCAGGATCTTCAGCTCAAGCCGAGCGAGCGCCGCGCCGAGGCAGAAGTGGCGTCCGCCAGCTCCAAAGGCTTGGTGCTCCGGATTGCGCTCTACATCAAAGACATCCGGGTCCTCGTAGACATCCTCATCGCGATTCGATGATGGGTACCACATGACCACCTTGTCACCCTTCTTGATCTCCTGGCCATGGAGGACAGTGTCCTCGGTAGCTGTGCGGCGGAAGTGAGCAAATGCAGGGAACATTCGCAGTGACTCCTCAACTGCCGACGCAATTAGCGACGGATCGGCGATCAACTTGGCTCGTTCCTCAGGGTGCTCGATCAGCGCCCGCATAGCGCTGCAATATGTCGCCTTTGTGCTGTCATTGCCGGCGGTCATCAGCAGGAAGAAGCCCATGATGATTTCGTTCTCGTCGAGCTTCTCGCCGTCGACTTCCGCGTGAACCAGAACGCTTGTGAGGTCATCGGTTGGGTTGGCACGTCGCTCTTCGATCAGCGCCTTGGCGCGCTCAACGATGATCGGCAGGTTCTTTTGGATTCCCGCCTGAATTCCATCGGGGTTAACGGTCTCATCGCTTGAGGAGACGACCGCACTAATCAACTGTGCCCAGATCAGGTCATCCTCCGGTGGCAGACCCATGAAGCTGCAGATCACTCGCGATACAACCGGCTGAGCAACGTTGCTTACGAGGTCGCATTCCTCTTGACCTTCAAGCCTGTCGAGCACATTGCGGGCGATCTCGCGGATGCGGTCCTCGTGTTCGGCGATTCGCTTCGGTGTGAAGCCACGCTGGAAGAGCGCCTTCTGGCGATCGTGCTTCGGGGGATCCATTGCGATGAACATCGCCTGCATAAGCTCAAGTGGGATAGCTTCGTTGGCGGCAGTTATGCCACCGATTGCGGAGGAATAGGTCTTCCAGTCGAGGCTGACCTCTTTGATGTCTGCCGCCTTAGTGACGGACCAAAACCCAGCTTCGTCGGGGAAATCGACCATGTTTGGCGACCAGTGAATCGGGCACTCGCTGCGCATCTGCTTGAACATGTCGTGCGGTGGGCCGTTGACCCAAGCCTCCGGATCAAAGACAACCTGCTCGCTGATTGGTACAGGGTTGCTCGACATGTGCTCTCTTGCCTCCAGCTCGAGTTGGCGCGTAACTGTTCCTGAAAGAGATTACATCTGATTCAAAAAAGTGGCGCAGATTATTTCGGTGATTGCGAAACAGGCGCTGCCGAGAGTTTGTATCGCTTGCGCAGCAGATTGATGATGTAGTCAGCGAGCACGGCTCCGCCCTCAGCGTTCAAGTGTTGTCCATCGGGCTCGCGTACCACGACTTGGGAGCCCTTGTAGGTGATCGTCGTTTGGTATCGGCCATTGGGGGAAAAGATCGGGTCTGGGTCGACATACAGCACTGACCCAGGGCGCTTCGCTGCCTCTGATTTATAAACGGAGTTGAGAACCTTCATCTGGGCGTTGAGCGTCTCGTCCTGCGCGACCGGAGCACCAACCCAGATCAGTAGTTGGCCTCGGTGACTGGTCAAATTATCCATAAGCAGGCCGGCCCTACGTCCATATTCTGCCTTCCAACTTGGGCTGCCAAATGGGCCGATCGTCACCCCGTTAGCTAGACCAGTCATGTAGTCGTCGTTGTCGTTGCCTCCAAAGACAAGCACCGACACATCGGGGTTGAAGCTTTCTTCGACCTCCTTTGTGCGGTCGAACCAGTTGAAGTTGTCAGGGCGAATCAGACCTGTGCTTAGGTGGCCGTCAGGCTCGGCCATCTCAATCGCACCTGTGTCAGGCGCCTGTGCCGATAGGGCCGCAGCAGTTTCAAGACTCAAGGAATCGCCACCGGCATAGAGCCGCAGTTTGTTAGCCGCCGAAAAGCTGCGTTTCGGTGCCGCTGCCGCGGGCTGCGGAGTCTTAATCGGTCCGCCGATAGCAGTGATGATCCTGTCCTTACCGCTGTTGCCGGCAAGAGCCTCCAACACTCTGCGTGGTGCACTCAGCCCAAGCGAGTCGCTGACGCTTGCGAGTCCGCCAGTCAGAGCAAGGGCAACATCACGCGCAGGTGAATCCGGCTGGATGGAGGCGTTCCGGTGCATTCCTTGAGCATTGAGCAGGGCGGCAACAAGCAGTGCGACTAAAGCCGTCCCAATCGCGAGGCCGACCGGCTCAAGCCGGCGCCCATCAACCGTCGCTTCGGCCGGTTCTGGGGTTGAATCTGTGAGTGTGTTCGGTGTCTCTGGCATCAGAACTGGAAGTAGATGAATGGAGCGACGCCGGCTGGAATGCGTTCACCAAACTGGCCTCGCAACTGCTGGATCGCGATCATCCCGACAATTAGGGCTACGGAGCCAGCTGAAACTGCACCAGCTTCGCCCCAACCGCTGAACACTCGGCCAATTACCGCGAAGGCATTCGAGAACGAGGTAGCCCTGAAGAAGATCCACGCAAAGACAACGAAATTGAGCGTAAGCAAACGGACCAGCCAGGCTGGCGGGTGGAATCGAGCGCCGCGCGCTTGTCGCCTTGCGGCGAGTCGGTGTTCAGCCACGAGACCAGCGCCGTGCAAAGTCCCCCAAGCAAGGAAGGTCCAAGCGGCTCCATGCCAGAGCCCTCCAAGGATCATTGTGGCAAGCAGGTTGACGCTCGTCCGACTCGGGCCCTTGCGGTTGCCGCCGAGCGGAATGTAGAGGTAGTCGCGCAGCCAGCGCGAGAGTGTCATATGCCAGCGCTGCCAGAAGTCGCGCAGCCCCTCGGCCGAGTAGGGGCGGTTGAAGTTGAGTGGAAACTTGAAACCAAGTAGCAGTGCGAGGCCAATCGCCATATCTGTATAGCCACTGAAGTCAGCGTAGATTTGGATTGCGTAGGCGTAGATCCCGATGATTACCTCGGGCGCCGAGTGAGTGCCTGGAGATGTAAAGACTGGGTCCGCAAGCTTTGCCATCGCGCCGGCAATAACAACCTTCTTGAACATACCTCCGGCGATCAGAAAGAAGGCTCGGCTCGCATCAATGCGGCGTGGGTCACGTGGCGATTCGAACTGCGGAACAAGTTCGGCTGGCCTAACGATTGGTCCAGCAACAATGTGCGGGAAGAAAGACAAGAACACAGCGAACTTTGAGAGAGATGTCGGCTGGAAGGTCCCTCGGTAGGCGTCGATCACATACGAGAGCGCCATGAAGGTGAAAAAGGAAATGCCGACCGGAAGCACAGTCGTTACCGCCGGAGCGGCCCAGTCGACTCCGACCCGCCCGAGCATGTTTGCTGCGCTGGTTGTGAAGAAGTTGAAGTACTTGAACCAGCCGAGCAATGACAGGTTTGCGACGACTGCTAAAGCGAGGATCTGCTTGCGCCGCCGTGGATCCGCGCTCTTGCTCACCGAAACGGCAAACATCTGATTGGCTAGCGTTGATGCGGCAAGCAGAAACGCAAACCGCCAGTCCCACCAAGCGTAAAAGACATATCCGGAGACGAGCATTAGAACCTGCCAACGGCCTGGGTGACGCATCAGAATCCAGTTCAGCGGCCAGACAACCATGAAAAAGACCGTGAATATGAACGTCGGGAAGAGCATTTGGCTAGTGATTATCGCGATGGGACAGACGGGTGAATCAATTCAGATACATCCAGGGTGGCGCGGGACGGATAGAGCGATGCTGAGTGACCTAGCAAGCGACCAGGGCGACGAGCAAATCGATCGCAACGTAGAGGCTCCGTTTGCAGTCCTAATCGTCGTCGGTCTGCAGATTGCTCTCGCAGCGGCGAGCATCTCGAATAGTTGGTCGCTTTGGCATCTAAGGGGTTGGGTCTGGCTGGTTCCCATCGTCCCTGAGTTGCTACTTGTTGCTGCGCTGTCTCTTCACCACCGGCGCAAGTTTCCGATCATTCAAGGACGCCGTCGAGTTGCGTCGTTGGCGCTCGTGGCAATTGTTGCCGCTGCCAATTTCATTGCGCTGATGATGCTGATCGGTTCGCTGCTGACATCTCAGGCGCACAGCGGATCCCAACTCTTACTGAGCGGACTGACTATCTGGGGCACGAACGTTGTGACCTTCGGTCTGTTCTTTTGGGAGATGGACGCTAGTGGCCCTGACGCTCGCCTTGCGAGCGGTTCGACGACTGAAAGCCGAGGGTTTAGGCAGCGGGACTTTCAGTTTCCGCAGATGGAGAACCCACAGATGGTCAGCTCCGGCCGAGACTGGAAGCCGCATTTGATCGACTATGTATTCATCTCATTTACAAACTCGATCGCGTTCAGCCCGACTGACGCTATGCCTTTAACCAAGCGGGCAAAGGCGCTGATGATGGCCGAAGCCAGTATTTCGGCAGTGACGATTCTGTTGGTTGCGGCAAGGGCAGTAAATATCCTGCACTGAATTGTCGGTGCCTCTCACCGCTCCTCTGAGCGACCGCCGGTAGACTGACTCTCAGTACCCGCGGGCGAGGTGTTGTGGTTGCACAGGAGCCTTCCAAGCTCTTAGGGCGGGTTCGATTCCCGTCGCCCGCTTGTTTCCTACTTAGCTTCGGCAGGGCTTACTTGAGAGGCTGCCGTTCGGGCAAGTCGTGTGGCTCCAACGGGCACCGGCAAGTTTTACGCCTCGCAGTGAACTGCCAAACAGATTGGCCGCGGTTAGGTTCGCTCCCGAAAGGTCGGCGCGACTGAGTGTCGCCTTGATCAGCCTGGCTTTTGTGAGCGTTGCCTTGCGCAGATCGGCGTTGGTTAGGTTGGCCCTGCGGAGGTCTGCGTCTGCGAGGTTGCTAGTGAATAAAACTGTTGAGCTTAGGTTCGCCCCAACCAGCCTTGCTCGGCTCACATCAGCCTTCGTGAGGCGTGCTCCAGCCAAACGAGCGCCATTGAGTATCGCGTCATGGAGATTGCTGCGGGTTAGGTTCGAATTGCTGAAGTTGGCTCCGATTAGGCTGGTCCCAACAAAGTCTGCATAGGTGAGGTTGGTGCGAACCGCAATTAGGCCATTGAAGTTGGCGTTGCTGGCGACAAGGCCGGCAATCGTGGCGCCGCTGAAAAGGGCTTTTCCGAGCTTCGCCCCGATGAACTTTGTCCCCGTGATTTTGGCTCCGTCAAACTTGACACCACTGCCACTGGTACGCGTAAGGTCCGCGAAGGTTAGGTCGGAGCCGGTAAATGTTGCGCCAGCAAGCAGCGAATCATTAAAGGTCGTCGCATAGGCGACAGCAGAGCTGAAGATTGCTCCAGTCAGGTCTGTGTTTGTGAAGTCAGCCCCAGTCAGATCAGCCTCAGTTAGGTCAGCACCGGCAAGTGAACCGCCAGTTAGCTTTGTGCCAACCATCGTTGCAGCAGTTAGGTCGGCATCGGTGAAGTCAACGCCCGAGAGATCCTGGCCACTTAGATTTGCGCCCGAGCAGTTCGCATTCGGGCCGGGAACGCAGTCAGCGAAGGCGCTTGGGGCAGCAATAAGCGAAGTGCAGGTAGCAACGAGCAATGCAGTTTTGAAAAGTCGCTTATTCAAGAAAACCTCCACTCAGCTAGCAGGTGCTGCCGTCACAGCGTACCGCTGCCAAGCATGGTCAGCGCCGGATGCCCTCAGGCCGCGCCGCGCCGCTACATACTCTGCGCTGGTGAGCAATCGAATGCCAACCAAGATTGTTATCGCGCTGCTAGTGATTGCAGCGCTTCTGCGAGTCGGTTTTGTTGTTGCCACGCCGTCGTACACACCGCTGCATGACGATCGAGATTACGACCGACTTGGCTGTGCAATTGCTACGGGCGGCAGCTATCCGCGGCTGCCAACCAAACGACCAACAGCGCAATCGTGCGAGATTCCAGGCCAGCAGTCGTCGAAGCTACCGGTCACCTATCGGCCGCCAGGATTTCCCTATTTGCTAGCAGGTTCGTACCTTGTAAGTAGGCCATTCACGAACGACCGGGTCACCGTTGCGAGGATACTTCTTGCCTTTGTTGGTGTTCTGCTGGTCTGGCTTACGGGTCTAGTTGCCGCAGAGGTCTGGGGGCGAAGAATCGGGTTGATCGCGCTTGGTCTAGCAGCGGTTTGTCCGCCACTAATAATTGTTGGCGGCTCACTTCTCTCGGAGCCGATGTTTGCTTCGCTTGCTCTAGCGGCAGTGCTGATGATGTTGAAGCATCGTCAAACAGGTAAGGCGGTCAGTTGGGCACTTGTCGCGACATCCGTATTCGCAGGTCTCGCATGGCTTACGCGCAGCAATGGGATGCTGCTCATCGCTGTGCTTGCAATCGCGGCAATCGGCCCATCACCGCGCCTCAGGTGGCGGGCACTGGCTCCGGCGCTGGTCGTAGCAGCGCTATCCCTGCTTGTTATTGCTCCGTGGACGATACGAAACGCAGTTGTCACCGGCGAACTGATTCCTGTTGATTCGTCGTCGGGGCCGACACTCGCCGGCACCTATAACGACACATCGCTCAATGACCGTGTCAGGCCAGGGGCTTGGCGGCTAATTAACCAAGTCCCGGAATTACGCAAGCTCTCAGAGACTTACGCGGGCAGCGACTATCAGTACGACACGCATATGCGGCGCAGCGCGATTGAGTATGTGATCGCCAATCCGACCGCACCCTTCGTCGTCGGATTCTGGGTATCGGCGGCGGCGGACCGCGCTGGCAGGCGTTCTCGGTTGGCGTCGCAAGTCAGTCACCACGCCTTGGCCTGCTGGTCGCCATCAGCATCTGGATCTATGCGTCATTGGCAATCATCGGAGCCTTTACGCGCCGCGCCCGGCGAGCATCACTCTGGTTCTGGGCAGTGCCAGTGATGCTGTTCCTCTCGGCGGCGTTAGTTAACAGCGAACTCCGCTTCGATTTGCCGTTCATCCCCTGGCTGGTGATGCTCGGCGCTCTTGCTGTCGGCGAAGCTACTCGGCGGTTTGGCCGAGAGCGGGAAGAATCGCCGCATCTTCAACCGGGCGGCCTCCGCCAGTAATACGCAGACGGAGCAACGTTCGTAACACTCTGAACCCGTCTGTTGAATTGAGCTTCTTGCCAGCGCTGGTCGGGCGAGCAAGGTAGCTGCAAGGCAACTCGAAGATCCGCTCACCGCGCTGAAGCAGTCGTGCGGTGATTTCCGGCTCAATTGCGAAGCCTGTTTCGCGAAGCTGCAGTGACTTGAAGATCTCGGTTCGAATCACCTTGTGACAGGTCATGATGTCGTGGAGGAAGACGTTGAAGAGGACATCGCAGGCAAGCGTTACGCCGCGGTTGCCAAGTACGTAAAGGAATGAGTGGCTAGAGGAACCGTCGAATGCGCGGACTCCGAATGCAACATTTGTGCGGCCGGCAAGCAGTGGTTCCAGCAGGTGGCCTAGGTCATTCGGGTCATATTCGAGATCTGCATCAAGAATCGCTGAGTACTCACCGGTGGCAGCCTCAAGTGCTGTCCTGATCGCCGCACCCTTCCCCTGATTGCGATCGTGGAGAATAACTCTGACCTGCTCTGGCCATTCCTGTGAAGTAAGTAGTTCGCGTGTGCCGTCAGTCGACCCATCGTCGACGATTACGAGTTCCCTGTCGATTGGGATATCGGCGGCAAGCGTCTCGGCGATTGCGCGCTCGAAGGTCTTCAACTCGTTGTAGACCGGCATCAGGATTGAAAGGCGTGGCATCGCCCATGAGTCTAGAGCGCCCGCTATTCGGTGGAAGTCTTCGCAAGATGCTGTTG